>CAKUYG010000032.1 GCA_934702165.1 uncultured Bacteroidales bacterium
GTACAGTCTACCTCTCCCTCATGGGACCTGAGGGCCTTCGCAAGGTGAACATGCTCTCATACGCAGGGGCCCACCGCCTGTACACCGGCCTGCTCAAGACAGGGAAGTTCGAGAAAGTCTTCGATGGCGATTTCCTCAAGGAATTCGTACTCAAGCCGCTTTGCCCTGTGGACAGGCTCCAGAAAGCCCTGCTTGACGCCGGTTATTTCGCAGCTCTCCAGACTGAAGAAGGCTATGTGACATTCTGCGTCACCGAGAAACACGGGGCGGAGGAGATAGACAGGATTCTGGAAATCGTAAAAGCTCTCTGACAATGAAATACTACGACAAACTCATATTCGATCTTTCGCGTCCGGGAAGGACCGGATATTCGCTCCCGGAGACGGATTGTACCCTCCCTGCTGAAGGAAACGTCTGGCGGCGTTCAGACCTAAAGCTTCCTGAAGTCAGCGAACCTGATGTGGTACGCCACTACACAAACCTCAGCCAGATGAATTTCGGTGTGGATACGGGCTTCTACCCGCTCGGCTCATGCACCATGAAATACAACCCTAAGATCAACGAGGAGATTGCAGCAATGCCGCTCTTTGCCGGCCTGCACCCGCTACAACCGTCAGAAACGGTCAAAGGAGCGGAAGAAGTGTTTGACGGCATCGACAAGGCTCTATGCGCGATCACGGGCATGAAGAAATTCACTTTCCTCCCATGCGCCGGCGCACATGGAGAACTGACAGGCCTTATGCTGATGCGCGAATATCATTTTAGCCGAGGCGACTTCGCGCGCAAGAAAGTGATTGTGCCCGACAGTGCACACGGCACCAACCCGGCCTCGGCTGCAGTATGCGGTCTGGAGATTGTTGTCGTCAAGTCCAAGGCTGACGGGCTTGTGGACGTGGAGGATCTCAAACCGCTGCTCGGCGATGACATCGCAGGCATCATGATGACCAACCCCAATACTCTCGGACTCTTCGAGCGCGACATCAAAGAGATCGCCGAACTCGTGCACGGATGCGGAGGACTGCTCTATTACGACGGAGCCAACATGAATCCGCTCCTCGGGATGGTACGCCCGGGTGACATGGGATTCGACATCATGCACCTTAATCTCCATAAG
Source organism: uncultured Bacteroidales bacterium (assembly GCA_934702165.1). Lineage (GTDB taxonomy): Bacteria > Bacteroidota > Bacteroidia > Bacteroidales > UBA932 > Cryptobacteroides. The sequence goes on from CAKUYG010000032.1 coordinate 1,115, forward strand.
ACTTTCGCTACTCCGCATGGCGGCGGAGGGCCGGGAAGCGGCCCCGTCGGTGTGGCTGAACGGCTGGTCAAATTCGTGGACATACCTCGCGTGAGCGGGTTCCACGGCAACTTCGGAGTCATTCTCAGGGCATACGCCTACATCCTGAGTCTCGGTAAGGAGCACATCAGGATGGCAGGTAAATTGGCCACCCTAGGAGCAAACTACATCAAGGAAAGCCTCAAGGACTGCTACAAACTGCCTATCAAGACCGTCTGCAAACACGAATTCGTGTTCGACGGACTTCTTGAGCCGAACGGAGTGAGCACTCTTGATGTCGCAAAGCGCCTTCTGGACTATGGCTTCCATGCACCTACCATCTACTTCCCGCTGCTGTTCCATCAGGCCATCATGATCGAGCCTACCGAGACAGAATCGCTTGAGACTCTGGACGCGTTCATAGACGTGATGCGCAAGATCGCAGGGGAGGCGGCTTCAGATCCTGAGATGCTCCATTCTGCTCCGCACAACACTCCTGTAGGGCGTCCGGACGAGACACGTGCAGCGCGCCAGCCGATAGTGAGATACGAAGCATGAAAAAAAGCTATAAAGGACTGCTCATATTGATTATCCCTTTCGTTGCGGGTTTCCTTGTCGGCCTGATGGTCGGGGGAACCCGCAATAGGGATAAAGATGTCCAGACAGAGCTGCAGATATCCGCCGAGGAGAAAGTTGAGGAAAAGGCAGATGCCGACATCGAGGAGCAGATCGACGAAGAAGCGTCAGCTGTCGAAGTGCCAGGTGACGATGTGGACGGTACCGGGGAGTCACACGCCAGAGAGATCATATACTACGGCAGACGGCTAAAGTATGCCACCGTTTTCGCAGACCTCAATCCGGCCCACCTCGAGGTGGCAAAGAAAATCGGACTGCAGACGATCCCTCAGACAAGGTCCGAACTTGAAAGCATGCCCGGGCTGGTCCATATAACAGATAACGACTACTATGTGGTCGATGACCTCAAATACTCAATGCCGTATCTGACCCAGGGCGCCGCGGATGAGCTCAACGCCATAGGCAAGGCATTCAAGGACTCTCTCGCCTCAAAAAAACTGCTTGACTACAAGCTGGTCATATCTTCTTTGCTCCGCACGGAGGAAGATGTCAGGAAACTGCGCCGCAGCGGAAACCCAAACGCCAGTGACAACTCAGCGCACTGCTACGCCACGACATTCGACATTACATACACACGTTATTGGAGCGAGGACGAGACAGAAGCTTTCATGCAGCCATACGAACTGACCAAGGTGCTCGGAGAGGTGCTGCGCGACCAGAAGAAGGCCGGACGGTGTCTGGTCAAATATGAACGCAAAGAACACTGCTTCCACATCACCTCTACTTTGAGCAGGTGACAATCTCAACAACCCTCAGATGTTGTCCGCTGACTTTGAAGCGTATATCGAAGCCCCCGAAGAGCAGACCATACATCCTGTCCGGATCATCCTGATACTGCGGACGGGGGTCTTCTGCAAGCAACTCACGCAGCGCATCAATGTCCGGTTTTGAAAACATACCTTCGACACCTTCCGGGAAAGATACATCCAGTTTGCCCCACCCGCATCTGTCCGTGAAGCCGCTGCGCACCCCGGTATGGCTGTCAGCATACTCTATGTAAGGTTTTATGTCATAGATGGGTGTGCCGTCAGCAAGATCCGCGCCCTGCACATGTATGATTCCGGCAGCAGGATCCACGGAGGAGATTCTTACAGAGCTGAGTCCCAGATGGTTCGGACGGAAAGGGGAGCGCGATGCGAATACCCCCACACGTGTGTTTCCTCCAAGCCTTGGCGGCCGCACGGTAAGATGGGCTGACGTGGCCGGCCGATTGAGATTGAACCCCCATATAAGCCACAGGTAATCGAATTCTTCCAGGCCACGCAGAGCCGCCCCTGATCGGTATTCTTTCTCAAGTACTATCTGCCCGGACAGGGAAGAGGCAAGCCCTGACTGCCTCGGCAGCCCGAACTTGCCCCCTACAGGAGAGCGGAAAAAAGCAACCGGCTTAATCTCCACTTTGCTGCACTCTTACGCTGTCTGAAGGTGCCGGCATGGCGCCCGCTTCCACCATATACTTGTCATACAGGGCGTTGAACTCCTGCATATACTTCTTGTTCAGCGGTTCTGATGCCGGAGAATTGAGAGAGAGAGGATCTATAGGACGCCCTTTCTCCCAGATACGGAAGTCAAGGTGCGGCCCCGTGGCGGTGCCCGTCGCGCCCACGTAACCTATCAGTTGGCCCTGAGAGACCCTTGTACCCACCTTTATGCCCTTGGCAAATCTGGACAGGTGCATATAGCAGCTCTCATATCCCTGCATGTGCTTGATGCGGATGCGGTTGCCTCCGCCAGTCCCGTCCCAGCCGCATTTGGTGACAACTCCGTCGCCGATGGCGTGAACTTCCGTCCCTGTCGGAGCGGCATAATCAACTGCCGTGTGGGCCTTGACCTTCCCGGTGACCGGATGCTTACGGTGATATGAAAAACGGCTGCTGATGCGGTTGTATTTCAGAGGAGCCTTAAGAAACATCCTTTTAAGGCTCACGCCACCTTTATCCCAATAAGTGTTGCCGCCTCCCTCGGCTGTCTGAAAACGAACAGCCGCCACCTGCTTGCCGTCACTGCCGCTGAAGAGGCTGAAATGCACTGTGTCTATGGACACGACCTCGTTTTCGCACACGGTTTGCGAATAGATCACGCGGAAACGGTCACCATCTCTGAGAGTGAAGAAATTGACGCTCCACTGGTAGATGTCGGCAAGATTCATTATCAGATTCGGAGATGCGCCGGCAGCCTTCATGTCGTTCCAAAGGGAACTTCTTATCGTGACATCCGCCAGCCTGCGCTGCTTCTCCACAGGTTTGTCCACATTCCATATCGCAAGCGAATCAGTGCACTGGAAAACCGTAGAACGGACACGGTCATGTTCATAGACGACATAGCGCAGGATCCTGCTGCTGTCCGTCTGATCGTAGTACGCATGGATATGGTTACCCGCACGTATCTTGCGCAGGTCGAACACATCGCGCTCACAAAGTGTGCTGAGAGTATAAGCGTCTGACGCGCTCATGCCCAGACGCCGCATCAGCACTGAGAAAGTGTCCCCGCTGCGGAGCTGCGTAGTGTCAGCCACATATCGGTCTGTGTAGAACCCCAGTGGCGGGGGAGTGTCATCAATCCCGCTACCGTCTGATGTGTTTTCTCCCTTAGGCCCGCAGGCGGCTGCAAAAGCCGCCACAACAGCCAACAGATAGTATCGTGTCTTCATATATGCCTATTTTATAAGATTCCCGAGAATGCTCCGCGTCAGAGTGCGCAGCGCACTTGAAGCTGCGCTGGATATGGCCTTGTCGGCCACGCTCTTCCGGGATTTGCTCTTTTTCCCGCTTATCGCATTGGCCGCCGCCGTCCCGGCACTGCGGCTGACACTGGACAGTGCGGCCGTTGCAGCGGCCGTGAGTACAGCTCCTCCGATCTTGGCAGCTTTGCTGCGTCCGGCACGCGAATCTTTCTCCGCCTTAAGCCGCTCCTGTTCCTCAGCTGCCCTGCGGCTGTCCGCAAGCAGCAATTCAAAGGCGGATTCACGGTCAATGGGCGTGTCGTATTTACCACGAAGAGGCGAGCTGTTGCGTATATCAAGCCTCTGCCCCTCGGTAATAGCTCCTATCTGGCTCAAAGGGAACAGAATCTTCGCACGCTGCACCACAGACGGGGCCCCGTTTTCATCAAGGAAACTGACAAGCGCCTCACCGGTGGAAAGGTTCATGATTGCGTCTTCTGTCTTGAATCCGGGATTAGCGCGGAATGTCTCCGCAGCGGCACGCACCGCTTTCTGGTCCTTCGGAGTATAGGCCCGGAGCGCATGCTGGATACGGTTTCCAAGCTGTCCCAAAACGGAGTCAGGAATGTCAGACGGGTTCTGGGTGATGAAATAAACACCCACACCCTTACTCCTGATGAGTCTGATGACCTGCTCGATCTTGGCCACGAGAGCCGGAGAGGTGTCAGTGAAGAGCGTGTGGGCTTCATCAAAAAAGAAGACAAGTTTAGGGAGTTCCAGATCTCCGACTTCCGGGAGTGTTTCGAAGATCTCCGACAGGAGCCAAAGCAAGAAGGAGGAGTAAAGCTTGGGATTCTGCATCAGCTTGTCTGCCGCCAGTACACTCATGACCCCTTTTCCGGCCTCCGTGGCAAAAAGATCCCGGATTTCAAAAGAGGGCTCGCCGAAGAACTTGTCGGCGCCCTCGTTCTCCAAAGAGAGAATGGCTCGCTGTATCGCCCCTACACTTGCCGCTGTCACGCCGCCATATTGGGAGCGGAGTTCAGATGCATGTTGCGAAACATATCCAAGCATGGCGCGCAAGTCCTTTATGTCAATCAGCAGCAGCCTTTTTTCGTCCGCTACGCGGAACACGATGTCAAGAACCCCCGACTGGACATCGTTCAGGTTCAGCAACCGTCCGAGAAGCTGCGGCCCCATATCGGATATGGTCGTGCGCATCGGATGCCCTTGTTCTCCGAACACATCATAGAGCCGAACCGGACAAGCTTCAAAATGAGGGGAACCTATGCCGAACTCGGCGCAGCGCTTCTCTATGAAAGAAGTCATCCTGCCTGGCTGGCTGATACCCGAGAGATCCCCCTTCATGTCTGCCATGAAGCAGGGAACCCCAGCCTGGCTGAATGTCTCGGCCAGGACCTGCAGCGAAACCGTCTTGCCGGTGCCTGTAGCTCCGGCTATGAGGCCATGGCGGTTGGCCATTCGCCCGATGATACTTATAGGCCCGGATGGAGCATGGGCCACATACAATCCTTTTTCTCTGTCGTACATATTTTTCAAAATTACGAAAAAACTTCCTATTATTGCACGAAAAATTGGTTGCAGAGGTGTTTTTGCAAACATGCGGCCATTAAAAGATCAATTATGAAGAAGTATTTTGCTGAACTTGTCGGGACCATGGTCCTGACACTTCTCGGCTGCGGTACGGCGGTATTCGTCGGCTGCGGCACGGCGGCCGGAGTTGTCGGGACCGCGCTTGCCTTCGGGCTTTCTGTTGTGGCCATGGCCTACACTATCGGTGGCATCTCCGGCTGCCACATCAACCCAGCGATCACACTCGGAGTTGTCCTGTCCGGCCGCATGGGGTGGAAAGACGCTTTCGGCTATTGGGCCGGCCAGCTCATCGGCGGAGTGCTCGGAGCAGCCATCCTGTATCTCATCGTCAGCGTCACCGGCGCTCCGGGAGCCATGGGTGATCCGTCAGGACTGGGAGCCAACGGGACTGCAAATGCCGGCGGCCCGGCTGGAGCACTGCTTGTGGAACTTGTTGCCACCTTCATCTTCGTCCTGGTAGTCCTCGGCACGACCGATGACAAGAAAGGTGCCGGAAATTTTGCGGGACTCGCCATCGGACTCAGCCTCGTGCTTATTCATCTGGTATGCATAAACCTTACCGGAACATCAGTCAATCCGGCCCGCTCTCTCGGCCCGGCCCTGTTCGTCGGCGGAGAGGCCCTGCGCGACGTATGGGTATTCTTCGCAGGCCCGCTGGCAGGTGGAGCACTTGCGGCGCTGGTCTGGAAAGCATTGAAATAGAAATCTCGGCATAGAGTGAGGGCGGGGCCTGCATGGGCTCCGCCTTTTTTGTGGGCAAAAGGCTGCATACCAATTCAAAACATATTTCTTATGACCAGCATCACCACAACAAGTCTTAATGACTTCATCAGCACTCTTTCCGCAAAGATGAAAGAAGAAGGGCGCTTCGGAACCGCCCGCAACTATGACAGGGCCAGGGCCAGTTTCGCCCGGTTCATAGGCACAGGCAGGGCCCGCAGGATGCCCCTGGACGAAAAACTGATCTGCGAATACAGCGATTACCTTGACGCCATGGGAATTGTCCGCAACACCAAATCTTTCTATATGAGGATATTGCGTTCGGCGTACAACAAGGCCGTCTCTGAAGGGCTCGGCACGCAGACAAAACCGTTCGGGAAAGTATACACCGGTGTGGACACCACGCGCAAACGCGCCCTTGACGAGGGTTCCATCCGGAGAATTCTCAAAATGGACCTGCACGCCGACAAAGACGCGGAACTCGCCCGCGACCTTTTCGCCTTCAGTTATTTCACCAGGGGGATGGCCTTCGTGGACATGGCATTCCTGAAGAAAAAAGACGTGAGCGGGGGAGCGGTCAACTACATACGCAGGAAAACCGGCCAGCGGATGTCAGTCAAATCCGAACCATGCATACAGAAGATAGTCAGCAAGTACTCTCCATCCCCGGGCAATTACCTGTTCCCGCTTCTGAAAAGCGACAACCCTCAAGAAGCATACAGCGAATACGAGCGGACTCTTTCGTGGTATAACAGAGAACTGAGGTCATTGGCGGCCAGAGCCGGTATCCCTACCGGGCTCACCTCATACGTGGCACGTCACAGCTGGGCCACGTCAGCCAGAAACCACCGCATATCGCTGTCTGTGATAAGCGCCGGGATGGGGCACACATCAGAAAAGACCACAAGGATCTACCTGGCATCAATAGAGAACTCCGAAATCGACAAAGCCAACAGGAAACTGCTCTCCGTCTTCAAATAGGGTGTATGAATGACATGAAAAAAGGAGACCGATCATCGATCGGCCTCCTTAAGTGGTGCTGGCAGGAGTTGAACCGGCGACACATGGATTTTCAGTCCATTGCTCTACCACCTGAGCTACAGCACCTCATTGCCCTAACGGGAATGCAAAGGTAGACAAAAAATATGGAAATGCAAGCGTCAGGGCAAAGTTTTTTCAAAAAATCTACAATGCCTTGACGGCAGAAGCAAGATTTTCGAGGGCGTTCTTGAGCACCAGACGCGGACAGCCGACATTAAGTCTCATGAAACCAGTTCCTTCCTTGCCGAACATCGACCCGTCATTGAGCGCAAGGTGGGCGCCGTCGACAAAAAGATGTACAAGTTTCTCTTGACTGAGCCCCAGTTTGCGGCAGTCAAGCCAAACCAGGAAAGACGCCTGTGGGCGTACGGCGTGTACTGTCGGAAGATTATCTTTGAGCCAGTTCTCCACGAAATCCACATTATCCTGCACGTATTGGAGCATCTCGCCTCTCCATTCGCGTCCTTTTTCCGTGTAGGCGGCACGGGTGGCCTCTGCCGAGAATATCGAAGGATAGTCAAGCTCCACCGCCTCAATATAATCGTAGAACTTCTTTGCAATCTCAGGATTCAGCACGATGGAATATGAGCTCACCACGCCTGCGATATTGAATGTCTTTGATGGGGCCATGAATGTGATGCTGCACTGTGCCGCATCCTCGCTGACCGATGCGAAGGGGTGGTGTCTCCGGCCACCCAGAACCATCTCGCCATGTATCTCGTCCGATATGACGATGATCCCGCGCCTGCGGCAGATTTCAGCAAGACGCTGCAGAGATTCCACAGAGAAGCAGACGCCGCACGGATTATGAGGGTTTGACAATATGAGCATCTTGGTCCGCTCATCAATCAGGGACTCAAGATGATCGAGATCCATTTCATAGGTCTTCAGGAAGCCGTCCTCATCGTATACCGGCTTGAGAGGATTGTTCACAACCTCGAAACCGCAGGCTACAGTCACATTGTGGAACGGATGGTAGACTGGGGGTTGTATGATCACCTTGTCTCCCGGGTTAAGGAAACAGCGTTCCGCGAAACCGATTCCTTTTACAATACCCGGAATGAAGCGGTAGTGTTCCGGAGCGACCTTCCAGCCATGCAGAGATTCAACCCATGACGATACAATCTCGAAATAGTCGGCCCCTGTGGTAGGGTAGCCCAGGATCGGGTGGTCAAGACGGCGCCTCAGCGCGTCAATGATGAAATCAGGCGTTCTGAAGTCCATGTCAGCTATCCAGAAGGAAGCCAGATCCGAACGCCCGAAAGTCTCCTTAAGGGTGTCCACTTTGCAACATCGGGTGTTGTGCCGGTCAATAATCTCGTCGAAATTATACATTTTGTAAAAATTTTGTAAACTGTGACAAATCTACATCAAAAATACGAGATTTTTCGTATCTTCGCGGCCAAGTTTCACCAAAGCCCTTTTTATGGTTGGAAATGAAAAAAACATTATTCTCAATTGCAGCTGTGCTGCTGGGCTTTCTTGCGCACTCGCAAGAGGCTGACAGCCTCGGCAGATTCGCCGAGGTCGCCGTTGTTCCACGCCTTGACGCCAACCCATCCTACAATTCCGCTGATTCGGATTTCGGGTTCGACCTTGGCAACACTTCCATCTACACTCTCTTTGAAGGTTCCCTCTCGGAACATTTTTCCTGGACAGTGGTCAACCACTGGTTTCATGCCGAAAGCGATGGCGAATACGGATGGCCCTACAAGTATCTCGGCTATTCAGATACCACCAACTGGCTGGATTACTGCACTTTGGATTTCAGCCTCGGTAATTGGGGATTGACCCTCGGCAAAGACATGATCGCCACCGGAGGATTTGAGTACGAAGATTGGGATTGGGACATATACCCGGTGTTCTCGTCACCTCTGGCCAATACGATGTCCTGCTACCAATGGGGAGGTACGGTCTCCTACACGACCTCATCCGGAATGAGCAATTTCAGCGCCCAGATGACATCATCTCCGTTTGGGGAGCATCCGTTCAGCAGCGGCCTGTGGGCCTATTCAGCCAAGTGGAGGGGAGAGTATGGAGTTTTCTCCAACATCTGGAGCGCCAGCGCCCTGGAGACGGAGAAAGGAGAATACATGTACATCTTCTGGCTTGGACAGCAGCTCAACATGGACAGCTGGTCTGCAACACTTGATCTGAGCAATGCTTACGGGTCCGATGAAGACTTCTCCGTCTCGGCGCTTCGCGGCGGCACAGCTGCACTGACCCTCAAATATGCACCATCCGAAAAGTTCAACGCATCCTTGAGGGGTTCATATATCCTGACCGGAGACGAAGAATTCACCCCCAGCCACTGGACGGCCGGCGCGATAGCCGAATTCTTCCCGCTCAATGATTCTGACGATCTGAGGCTTCACGCCTTCCTCGCATACGACTCGCTCCTTTCACAGGTCACCCTGAGTCTGGGGGCACGTTACTACTTACGCCTCAAGATTTTCTAGGAAAAATGGTAAAATCTGAAATCATCGTCTCCCTCAGGAATGTCAGCAAGGAATTCTCAGGGAAAAAAGTCCTTGATGACATCAGCCTTAACATCCGCAAAGGTGAGTTCGTGACCCTGCTCGGCCCGTCCGGCTGCGGCAAAACCACGACCTTACGCCTCATCGCAGGGTTTCTCGCACCTGACGAGGGTGAGATTCTGCTAGACGGCAAGGACATTTCTTCAATTCCACCTTACAAGAGGCCGTTCAATACAGTATTCCAGCGCTACGCGCTCTTCCCGCATCTGGATGTCTACGACAATATAGCTTTCGGACTCAAGCTTCAGAAAGTCCCGTCGGACGAGATTGACCGCAAAGTGCGGAAGGTCCTCAAGCTCGTGAGCATGACAGACTATGAAGACCGTGATGTCTCCACCCTGTCAGGCGGACAGCAGCAGAGGGTCGCCATCGCCAGGGCCATCGTCAACCAGCCTAAGATCCTGCTCCTAGACGAACCTCTGGCGGCACTCGATCTCAAGATGCGGAAGGACATGCAGATCGAGCTCAAGGAAATGCACAGCAAACTCGGCATCACTTTCATATACGTGACCCACGACCAGGAGGAAGCCCTGACGCTCTCCGACACCATAGTTGTGATGAACGAAGGAAAGATCCAGCAGATCGGAAGCCCTGTGGACATATACAACGAACCGCAGAACTCATTCGTGGCAGACTTCATCGGGGAATCCAACATCCTTAACGGAACCATGATACGTGACCGCAAAGTTGAGTTCATCGGTCACACTTTCGACTGCGTAGACGAAGGGTTCGGGGAGAACGTCCCAGTGGATGTGGTGATACGTCCGGAGGACATCTACATCATGAACCAGCTCGAAGGGGCCCAGTTCAGCGGGGTAGTGAAGTCCTGCACTTTCAAGGGTGTGCACTACGAGATGTTCGTGGACTCGGACAAGGGCTACGAACTTATGATCCAGGATTACAACGCTTTCGAAGTCGGTTCCACCGTGGGTCTGCTCATCCGTCCCGCTGACATCCAGGTCATGCACAAGGAAAGGCTTACCAACAGCTTCGAGGGCGAGATGACGGACGAAAGTCACGTCATCTTCCTCGGGGAGAAGTTCGAATGCCTGCCCCAGGCAGGCCTCGGCGCAGGAGACAAGGTACGTGTCAGCATCGATTTCAACAAGGTTGACCTGCTCGACCACCAGGAAGACGGAATGCTTGAAGGGGAGGTTCACTTCCTTCTGTACAAGGGTGACCACTATCACCTTACGATTCTCACAGACAGCGGGGACCATATCTGGGTGGACACCGATGACATCTGGGACAAAGGTGACCTTGTCGGCATCAGTTTCGCACCTGCGGACATAAAGATCGAGAAGAGAAATGACTAAAAGAAGCAGCTGGAGCATACCGTATGCGGTCTTTCTTACGGTCTTCGTCGTCCTGCCGCTCATCCTGGTCGTGATATATGCTTTCCAGGACAGCTACGGACATTTCACGCTTGCGAACATCACCAAGTTCTTCTCTGACTCCGATGCGATGGGGACGTTCGCCCTGTCGATGGAGGTAGCCATAGAGAACACCCTCATCTGCATTCTGCTCGGCTACCCGGCGGCGTGGATTCTCGCCAACAAGGATCTCAACCGCAGCGCAGTCACCGTGGTTCTGTTCATCCTTCCGATGTGGATCAACGCCCTGATGCGCACCCTCGCCACGGCAGAGCTCTTCAACATGCTCGGCATAAGCCTCGGGAAAGGGACGCTGCTCTTCGGTATGGCATACGACTATCTTCCGTTCATGATCTACCCGATCTACAATGTGCTCAACAAGATGGACAAGTCATACGCGGAAGCGGCCCAGGACCTTGGAGCTACCCCGTGGCAGGTATTCTGGAAGGTGATAGTGCCGCTCTCCATGCCTGGGGTGACCAGCGGAATCATGATGGTATTCATGCCTACGGTCAGCACTTTCGCAATCTCGGAATTCCTCACCAACAACAAGATAAAACTCTTCGGAACCATCATCCAAGAGAACATCAATTCTTCTATGTGGAACTACGGAGCCGCGCTTGCACTCATCATGCTCATCATCATTGGTATCACGTCCCTTTTCACTGACAGGGACAAGGACGCCGGGGAGGACGTGTCAAGGATATGAAAAAGGTTCTTGCAAAGATCTACATCTGGTTGCTTCTGGCACTTCTTTACGCGCCGTTGATATTCATCGCCGTGTTCTCGTTCACGGAGAGCAAGGTGCTGGGAAGCTGGACAGGTTTCTCCACCAAGCTGTACAGTAACCTGTTCACCGGCAGCATGCAGGGTACCGGTTCGCTGATCGCGGCTGTGGAAAACACTCTCCTTATCGCTCTCGTGGCTGCGCTCATTTCAACCATGCTCGGCACCACGGCTGCAATCGGGATTCACAATCTCAAGGGACGCAGACGTCAGACTCTCAGCTTTCTGAACAACATCCCGATGATCAACCCGGACATCATTACAGGTGTGTCCCTGTTCCTGCTTTTCGTGTTTCTGCACATAAGCCAGGGATATGTCACGGTGGTGCTGGCACATGTCAGTTTCTGCACCCCTTACGTTGTGCTGAGTGTACTTCCCAAGCTGCGGCAGATGAACCCGAACATCTATGAGGCCGCCCTTGATCTGGGCGCGACCCCGTCCCAGGCCCTGTGGAAAGTGCTTGTGCCTGAGCTCAGGCCCGGGATGATCTCCGGATTCGTGCTGGCATTCACAATGTCACTCGATGATTTCGCCGTGACTTTCTTCACCAGAGGCACCATCGGTCTGGAAACGCTCTCCACCTATATCTATACAGATGCACGCAAGGGAGGTCTGACTCCGGAACTGCGCCCGCTGATGACCCTGATATTCCTTATAATACTTGTTCTGCTCATGTTCATCAATCTCAGGCAGGCAAGACAGCTCAAAAAGAACGAACAACACATATAAATGAAAAGGATTCTTACTTTCATCGCGGCTGCGGCTATGCTCTGCAGCTGCGCCGAGGACCGCAGCGCGATCCTCAAGGTTTACAACTGGTCCGACTACATCGACGAGAGCGTCATCGCCGATTTCGAGAACTGGTACAAGGAGCAGACCGGCGAGAACGTCAAGGTCATTTACCAGACATTCGACATCAACGAGACCATGCTCTCAAAAATCGAAAAGGGGCATGAGGATTACGATGTGGTCTGTCCGTCAGACTATATCATCGAGAGGATGCTCCAGAATGATCTTCTCCTGCCGATCGACCGTGATTTCGGGCAGACCCCGAACTACATCGACGGCAACATCGCCCCCTACATCCACGACTGCTTCGACAAGATGGACGGCAAGGGCAAGAACGCCAACGAATACTCCGTAGGCTACATGTGGGGCACCACCGGCATCCTCTACAACGCTAAGTACGTCACCGACGAGGAGGCATCCACCTGGGATGTGATACGCAACCCGAAATTCGCCGGCAAGATATTCATCAAGGATTCCCCGCGTGACGTCTATTCACAGGTCATCATATATCTCAAGCAGAAAGAGCTTCAGGAAGGTAAAGTGACGCTCGACGAACTCATGTACGACTCTTCAGACGAGTCACTCGCAGCAGTGGAGAGCTACATGAAGCAGGTCAAGGATCTGGTCGCAGGCTGGGAGGCCGACTTCGGCAAGGAGCAGATGATCCAGGAAAGGGGATGGGTCAACCTCACCTGGAGCGGAGACGCCGTATGGGCCATCGAGGAAGCGAAGGAGGTCGGAGTGGACCTCAGGTACACCTGCCCGAAAGAAGGGTTCACCGTCTGGTTCGACGGCTGGGTGATCCCGAAATACGCACGCAACACCAAGGCCGCAAAATACTGGATCAACTTCATGTGCCGTCCTGACATCGCCATCCGCAACGTGGACGTGACAGGCTATGTCTCCGTACTCGGCGCCCCGGAAGTGATGGAGGCTTTCACCGACAGCACCTACGCCCCTGCCGACCTGAGCTACTTCTTCGGCCCGGAGGCCACGGCCGTTTGCGCCAACCCTGTACTCTATCCTGACACGCAGACCATTGCGCGCAGCACCATGGAGCACGACTGGGGCGAGCGCACCGCGCCGCTCATCGCCATGTGGTCGAGGGTCAAGGGCGACAACGCCAACAGCATGACCGTCATCGTCATAGTGGCGTTCATCGTAGTCGCCGCCGCAGCCGGCATCATCACAAAGACACGCAAATCAAGCCGCCGGAAAGCCAGAAGACGCTAAGTAGCTGATTGGCCTGAAGCCATCTGCTTAACCAGTATAAATATAGGCCAGAGCGATATTTTGTTTTGAGCTCTGGCCTATATTTTATATTAGAATATCCCGATTGCGGGACTGTTTTTTTTGCCGAGACTAAGTTGTCTTCAGCTGCTTGCCCGGCTCCTTGAAGAAGATCATGAAGAGCACCCCGACCACGAAAGAATAGGCAGCGAAAACGTACCAGGCCGTGCTCCAGTCAGGCGTAGCGGCATCATATACGAAATGATTGACGACCAGTCCGGCAGCCCATGTGCCTATGGATGCCCCGAGCCCGTTGGTCATCAGCATGAAGAGCCCCTGGGCGGAGGAGCGCATCCCCTTGTCCACATTCTCATTGACAAAGAGCGAACCCGAGATGTTGAAGAAATCGAAAGCCACACCGTACACTATGCAGCTGAGCACAAACATCCAAACGCCGGATCCGGGGTTGCCTAGGCCGAAGAAACCGAAACGGAAGACCCAGGCGAACATCGCAATGAGCATCACCTTCTTGATTCCGAACTTCTTCATAAATATAGGTATCAGCAAGATGCAGAGAGTCTCTGAAACCTGGCTCAGTGAAATCAATGCATTGGCGTTGTTGGCACCCCAGGTGTCAGCAAATGCCGGGTTGTCCTTGAAAGAGGTGATGAATGTGTTGGCGTAGCCGTTGGTTATCTGGAGGGCGGCCCCGAGAAGCATGGAGAAGATGAAGAAAATCGCGAAATGTTTGTTCTCGAACAGCTTGAATG
>CAKUYG010000033.1 GCA_934702165.1 uncultured Bacteroidales bacterium
AGTGAAGAACCTTCGCAGGAAAGTCTCCAGCCAGTGGTGGAGGGTATCCTCATCATAAACTCCGGCGAAAGCCTTGGATGCGAGGAACAGGATCTTCTCCGGCCTGTAACCGAAGCGGAAAAAGTGGTAGAGATAGAAGTCGTGCAGCTCATATGGGCCCACGAGGTCTTCGGTCTTCTGCTTGATCTCGCCCTTCTCATCGGCCGGGATAAGTTCCGGACTGATCGGAGTATCGGCCACGTCAAGCAGGACTTTCCTTGCCTCGCTGCCGAACTTGTTGTCGGCTGCCCATACGACGAGAGTCTTCACAAGAGTTTTCGGAATGCTGACGTTGACCGCGTACATGGACATGTGGTCGCCGTTGTAGGTGCACCAGCCAAGCGCGAGTTCAGACAGATCGCCGGTGCCGATCACGATGCCTCCCTCCTGTCCGGCGATGTCCATGAGTATCTGTGTCCTCTCTCTGGCCTGACTGTTTTCGTAGGTGAGGTCGTGTATGCTTTCATCGTGGCCGATGTCAGCGAAATGCTGCCTTGTGGCCGGGACTATTGAGATCTCGCGGGCGGTTACGCCAAGCAGACGCATTAGGGCAAGGGAGTTGTTGTATGTGCGGCCGGTGGTGCCGAAGCCCGGCATGGTGACACACACGATTCCTTTGCGGTCAAGACCCATCTCATCGAATGCGAGGGCGGTCACAAGCAGGGCAAGGGTGGAGTCGAGTCCTCCGGAGATTCCGATCACTGCCTTGCGGCAGCGGATGTGCTCCATCCTGGTGGTCAGGCCAGCCACCTGCTCGGACAGGATTTCCCGGCATCTTCCGTTCAGCCCTTCTCCCTGCGGGACGAAAGGGTGCGGCTCGATGTATCTCAAAAGTGTCGTGTCGAAATCGGCATGGGAGGCATCTCCGGCATCGGTCAGCAGGAAATCCCCGGTATTGCCCTCAAAGCGGAAAGTGGATTCCTTGGCGCGGAGAGTGTCAAGTTTTTCTATGTCCACGTCTGCCATGATGTAGTGGGATTCCCTTTTGTAGCGCTCGCTTTCCTGCAGGATGCTTCCACCCTCACAAATCAGGGATGAACCGGCCCAGACGAGATCCTGAGTTGACTCCCCGTAACCGGAGGAACAGTAGATGTAAGCGGCAAAAAGTCTTGAGGATGTGGCGGATACGAGCTGTTTGCGGTATTCGTGCTTCATCAGCACCTCATTGCTGGCGGAGAGGTTGACGATGAGTTGCGCACCGGCAAGGGCGGCCCAGGTTGAAGGCGGCACCGGAGACCAGAGGTCCTGGCAGATCTCAACTCCCAGTGTGGCTTCTCCGATGCGGAAGAGCTGTCGCACGCCGAAGCGTATGCCCGTCTGTCCGGCGTAGTCCATCTCAAAACATTTGCCGTCCAGCACCCTTGCAGACTCGAACCAGCGCGGCTCGTAGAATTCGTTGTTGCCGGCGAGGTAGGTCTTCGGAACTATGCCGAGGATCTTTCCCCGGCGGGCCACTACGGCGCAGTTGAAGAGTCTGCCGCGGAATTCGACCGGGGCGCCGAAGACCAGAAGCGGCTCAAGGGCGGCGGTGCGTGATAGGAATTCCTTCGAGGCGAGTTGTGCGTCCGAGAGGAGTTTGCGCTGCCCGAAAAGGTCGGCGCAGGTGTAGCCGGTGATACCCAGTTCCGGGTACACCACGACGGAAGCACCGCTTTCGCCTGTCTCCATGGCCAGTGCGGCCATCTCTTCGCAATTGCTCTGCGGGTCGGCCACATGCACCCTCGGCATTGCGGCCGCAACCCTGATATATCCGTAGTTGTCTTTCATATCGTCATCTTGATGCCGCAAAAATAGGGAAATAATAAGTATCTTTGCAAGGAAAAAACACATCCAGATGAAATATGTTACTTTTATTTGTGCTCTGCTGGCATCGCTGTCGGTGGCCGTGGGACAGAACCATGAGCGTGTCACCATCAAGGTTACGCAGAAGCAGCTTGAGAAATGTCCGGACGGTCCTTTCGAGGCGGATTGGGATTCTCTAAGGGAGAACTCTCATGTGCCCGAGTGGTTCAAAGACGCGAAATTCGGCATCTTCATCCATTGGGGAGTCTATAGCGTGCCTGCCAGCGGCAGCGAATGGTATCCGAAGCATATGTATAACGGAATGAGGGACGAGCATCGCAGACGGTGGGGAAATCAGCGTGAATTCGGCTACAAAGATTTCATACCGATGTTCAAAGCGGAGAAGTTCGATGCCGCCCAATGGGCGGAACTCTTCCGCAATTCTGGCGCCAGGTATGTCATACCTACGGCGGAGCATCACGACGGATTCGCCATGTATGACAGCCGGCTGACAAAGTGGAACGCAGCTAAGATGGGGCCCAAGCGGGATGTGATAGGCGAATTGGCTGAAGCCGTGAGGGCGGAGGGGCTGAAATTTGGAGTCTCAAACCACAGAATAGAAAACTGGGACTTCATGTATCCTCTCAGCATGTCTCCTGACAGCACGGATCTGTTTGACCGCAGATATGCTTCTCTCTACGGACCTCCTCAAAAACCGACAGAACAGAGCGGGATGGGGCCTAAAGCCGTGGCTGTCGCCGAACCTGGAGCGACGGAAGCCACGATAGATGCAGAAGCAACTGAAGGCCGTCATCCGCAAAGTGATGCTTTTCTGAATGAGTGGGAATTGCGTGTAAAGGAGATAATCGATAAATATCATCCTGACCTGTTGTATTTTGACAACGGCATCAACTATCGCTCACTTGACCCGTGGAAACTGCGCATCGCAAAATATTATTACAATAGTGCATATCATTGGGGCAAGGAAGTCAGTATCCAGTCCAAGAGCAATGCCTATCTCGCAGGATCGATCCGGGATTTCGAGCGCGAAAGCCGGGCACCGAAACAATTGACGGATTTCTATTGGCAGGTTGACGATCCCATAGGCCACAAATTCGGATATGTGGAAGGCCTGCAGTTGCAGACTTCAGACAATGTGATCCGTTCACTCGTTGAAAACATATCCAAGAACGGCAACCTCTGCCTCAACGTGTCGCCGATGGCGGACGGAACAATCCCGGAAGACCAGCAAAAAGTGCTCCTTGAAGTCGGAGCCTGGCTTCGGAAATATGGCGAAGGCGTGTATGGTACCCGGGCGTTCCGCGTTTTCGGTGAGGGAAATGTCAGATACACCGTCAAGGGTGACAATCTCTATGCTTTCGTCTTGAACTGGGACGGTAAACCATTTGAAATCAGATCTGTCGGCTATGATGAAATCGAAAGTGTCACCGATATGTCGGATGGGGCTGATGTCGCGTTCACAGATATAGACGGAGGAGTGCGTGTCGAGCCGTCGTCTGCTGTCCATGAGCCCGCAGTCGGATTTGCCATTAAACTGCGCAAATTTAAGGCAGGTGCTTGCGACTGATCCGCATATAAAACAGCTGCCGGCCTCGGCCATAGCAGGGCAGGTGACAGAGCGGCTGAAGAATGAGGGCAGTCTCGTGGTATGCGCCCCTCCCGGAGCAGGCAAATCGACGGTGCTCCCTTTTGCAGTGCTGGACGCTGTCCCGAAAGGGGAGAAGGTCCTGATGCTTGAGCCACGCAGGATAGCGGCACGGCAGGTGGCGGAGCGGATGGCTTTCCTTGCCGGAGAGAAGCCCGGAGGGACGGTCGGCTATAGGATGCGTTTTGAAAGCAGGGTTTCCACACAGACCAGGATAGAAGTCCTTACAGAAGGGATTCTCAGCAGGATGATCATAGACGACCCCACACTTGACGGGGTTGGGGCTGTAATATTCGATGAGTTCCATGAAAGGAGCCTTGTCGCGGACGAAACTCTTGCGCTTGTGAGGCAGACGCGCGATGTCCTCAGGCCGGATCTCAAGATAGTGGTGATGTCCGCAACCATCGATGCCCGGGAAATCTGCTCCGGACTCGGTGCCGGTCTGGTGGAGAGCGAAGGACGCATGTTCCCCGTGGAGATAGTCCATTCCAGGACAGATACGGATGAACGCAATGCGGCAGAGGCTGTCGCGGCGGCGGTCAGGGAGGCGCATTCGCGGCATGAAGGGGATATCCTCGCTTTCCTCTCCGGAGAGGCGGACATACGACACTGTGCGGAGATGCTCGGATCAGCGCTGGGGGCCACACGTGTTTTTCCTTTATATGGTATGCTCTCACCGGAAGAACAGCGCTATGCCATCGCCCCGAGCAGGGAGGGGGAGAGGAAAGTGGTGCTCGCAACCCCGATCGCCGAGACTTCAATCACAATAGAAGGGGTGAGGGTCGTAGTTGATTCGGGCCTGTGCCGGAAGATGGTGTATGACCCGCAGAGCGGGCTGAGCCGCCTGGAGACGGTGAGGATAAGCAAGGACATGGCTTCGCAGCGCTCCGGCCGTGCGGGGCGCGTGGCCCCCGGAGTCTGCTACAGGCTATGGAGCCTTGCCACAGAAAAACTGATGGCCGAGAGCCGGAGGCCGGAGATTCTTGAAGCGGACCTTGCCCCCTTGCTTCTTGATGTCATCTCATGGGGCGGAGCAGGGATAGCGGATCTTCCCTGGCTGACCCCACCCCCTGCATACGCCGTGGTGCAGGCCTCGAAACTGCTTGAGGCGCTCGGTGCTGTGGGGGCGGACGGAAAACTCACCCAAGAAGGCAGGAAAATGGCTGCTTATCCCTGTCATCCCCGTCTTGCAAGTATGTTCTTGCGGGCCACTTCCCCCGAGGGCGAGGCTCTGGCTTCTGATATTGCCGCCTTGTTGGAGGACAAGGACCCTCTTGCGGAAGATGGTGCTGATATCAATCTCAGGCTTGCCGCCATGCATTCCGCCCGTGGAGCAAGGTGGAGTCGTATCTGCCGGGCCGCCGAGCAGTACAGGCGTCTTGCTGGTGCAGGGAAGGCCAGCCCATCGCAAGATCCGTATTCCGCCGGTGCTCTGATTGCCGCGGCATATCCGGAGAGGGTGGCTAAGGCGGTGCCGGGTTCTCTCGGTGAATTTTTCCTTGCCGGAGGTGGAAAGGCCTTCGTTGACCGGACGGATCCTCTCTCTTCCTGCGAATATCTGGCTGTAGCTTCGATGAACTCGGACAGAGGCCGGTCGGGCAGGATATTTTTGGCTTCGCCCGTGCATCCTGATGATCTGATGGTCCTGGCGCAGCGGTATGACAATATTTCATGGAACCCGGCCCGCAAGGCTGTCTCGGCATGCTCCCAGATGCGCCTCGGCTCTCTTGTGCTGGCGGAAAAGCCGCTTGGTTATGTGCCGAGGGAGAGAATACTCTCTCTTATCTGCAACGCGGCCCGCAAAGAGGGGCAGAGCATGTTTGACTTCTCGGAGGATGTTCTCGACTATCAGCGTCGTGTGGCATTCGTCGCTTCGCGGCATCCCGAGCTCGAACTGCCAGCCCTTGACACGGCATCGGCACTGGATAGGGTGGAGGAGTGGCTTCCCGCATTTGCCGGACGCGCAAGTTCGGCTGTGGAACTCAAAAAGATAGATATGGTTCAGGTGCTGCGCTCGCTGCTCTCATACAGTCAGCAGGAGGCTGTGGGCCGTCTGGCCCCGTCACATCTGGAAGTTCCGACGGGAAGCCGGATAAGACTTGAATACCGGCAGGGAGCGGAGGCTCCGGTGCTCCGCGTGCGGCTGCAGGAGTGTTTTGGTTTGGCGGACACCCCGAGGGTGGACGGAGGTCGCGTGCCGGTGCTTATGGAGCTTCTCTCTCCTGGATACAAGCCTGTCCAGCTCACTTCGGATCTGCGGAGCTTCTGGAGCGGGACGTATTTCGATGTCCGCAAAGAATTGCGTCGCCGCTATCCGAAGCATTCATGGCCGGATGACCCCATGGAGGCTGAGGCGGTAAGGGGAGTGCGGCGCGATAAGTGACTACAAAAGGTTGTAACTCAAAGTTATGAGCTGCTGACAGCCGCTGAAGGAGAGATTGTTGAAGTGGAAGACGGCAGAAAATTTCAGGCGCAGGCTTCTGCCTGTATGGGGGGCATAGAATACTTCAAGACGGTCGTAACTCCCCGGGGCGGAACTCCCGTCTGTGCGAATGCGGAAAAACGGGTCGTTGAAATAAAGTCTGCTGCCGTACAATTCGCCGGCTGTGTCGCTCCGTCCAAAAAGTGGCATTATGTCCTTGCCGTAATATAGTGAATTGACGATTCCGAGGCCGCTCCTGGATATCCTCACAGTGGCTTCACTGAGCCCTGGAGTCTCGAAATCCGAAGAGACTTCCCGATCGCGCTGAAGCGACTGGATGTAGCCTGCCCGGAGCGTGAATTCGTTGAAGAACCCCAACAGGCCGCCGAGTTCAATCTCCGCGTATGCTTCTCCCAGGAAATTGTCCGCTACACCGGGGGCGGCGGCGGAGTTGGCCAAGTGCATCATATAGGCATTGTACCCCATGCTGAAGTGCCAAAGCGGGGAGATGTGCCCTGAGGAGAAAAGCAGGAACTGCTCCTTGACATCATGCGAGGCCCCGTGCATCCCTATCCAGTCGCAACCGAGTTCGACATGGCCATCTCTCCAGTCATAGCCCATCAGCATCCCCTCCATATATGGATTGTACCACAGATACTTTTCGGAGAAGAAGGCGGTGGACCATTTCGCCTGGCTCCTGCTGCGCGGAAATATGCCTGCGGTGAGGGAAAAGGAGCCGTCGTCAAACAATTTCTCATATCCATAGTAAAAGAACGCTTCCCTGAAGAGCCCGCTCCCGTCGGCACGGACATCCCCGAAGTCTTTCATGAACTCTGCGCCGGCCATGAGCCTGTGCCGTGAATTGTAGGTTCCTTTGACGAAACCGACGGACGGGGCGAGCCTGGCACCGAAGATGGTGCCTGAGGGCGAGAAAGTCTCATCGCCGTATTCGCGGTTGTCGAAGTTCATGCCGAACTCCACATCATAGACGAACCTCGGACGGTACTCCTCAGCCTTGCTCCTGGCTGTATAAGTCCTTGATGATAAGGATACTGTGCTTGCTGATAGGCAGAGGGCCAGCAAAGCTGTCCGAAGATATGAGGATCGTTTCATTTCATTTTGTATTTATCACAATCCGAAAAATGCGAAAAATTTCTTGCGATTCCAAAATTAATGCGTAAATTTGAGCCCGATTTAAAATCGAAAACGAAAAATGCTTTACTCGACACCATTGAATGCGCAGCAGCAGTTCCAGCAGCAGGGCCAGCGTCAGCAGGTTCTGCAGTTCATTGTGTTTTCCGTTGCCCGGGTGTAGGTAAACATATTAGTATTATTAAATGGTTTAAGAAAGCCGGGCCTGCAAGTGGTCCGGCTTTCGCTTTTTAAAACAAGAGATTTAGTTATAACCTTATAGTATTATGAGTATTGACAGAACAGATCTGGTAAAGGAGTCCTTCGAGAAGAAGGCCGTACCGGTGGAAGTGCCGGCAGGCAAGACTTCAGATTACTACGGAGAGCTCGTCTTCGACAGGGCAAAGATGTGCAAGTACCTCGATGCTGACACGCTGAAGGCTTTGCTTGAGTGCATCGACAAAGGCGTAGCCCTTGACCGCAAGACGGCCGACGGAGTGGCCAAAGGGATGAAAGAATGGGCGATGGAGCACAATGTGACCCATATCACCCACTGGTTCCAGCCTCTCACCGAAGGGACGGCCGAGAAGCACGATTCGCTTATCGACTACGACGGGAAGGGCGGTGTCATCGAGACCTTTGACGGCAAGTCGCTCGCGCAACAGGAGCCTGACGCATCATCGTTCCCGAGCGGTGGCATCCGCGCCACTTTCGAAGCCCGTGGCTACACGGCATGGGACCCTACTTCTCCGGTATTCATTCAGGGCGATACCCTCTGCATCCCTACTGTTTTCGTTTCCTACACCGGAGAGGCCCTGGATTACAAGACCCCTCTCAAAAAGGCCCTCAAGGCCGTTTCTGATGCAGCAGTGCCAGTGTGCAGGCTCTTCAATCCTTCTGTCAACAAAGTCTATTCTTACCTGGGCTGGGAACAGGAATACTTCCTCGTGGACGAGTCCCTCTATTCCGCCCGTCCTGATCTGATGATCACCGGTCGCACCCTGATGGGGCACAATTCATCCAAGAACCAGCAGCTCGACGACCACTATTTCGGAGCCATTCCGTCCCGTGTGGCAGCGTTCATGAGGGATCTTGAGATCGAGGGCCACAGGCTCGGCATTCCGCTCAAGACAAGGCACAATGAAGTTGCCCCTAACCAGTTCGAGCTGGCGCCGATCTTCGGGGAGACCAACCTCTCCAACGACCAGAACCAGATAATCATGAACCTGATGAACAAGCTCGCCCGCAAGCACGGCTTCGTGGTTCTCTTCCACGAGAAGCCGTTTGACGGGGTCAACGGTTCCGGCAAGCACAACAACTGGTCACTCGGCACCGATACCGGCACCCTCCTCTTCGCCCCTGGCAAGGACGCCACCGGCAACCTCCAGTTCATCACCTTCTTCGTCAACACCCTTGCTGCTGTCCAGAAGCACAACGCACTGCTCAAGGCCTCCATCGCCACAGCCACCAACGCCCATCGTCTCGGAGCCAACGAGGCACCTCCTGCAATCGTCTCAGCCTTCCTCGGCAAGACCATGACAGATGTCCTCCACAAACTCCTTACAGTGCCGTCCGACACTCCTATCGAGATTGCCGGCAAGAAGGGCAAGAGCGTGGGGCTCGTGGAAATCCCGGAGATCTTCCTGGACAACACCGACCGCAACCGTACTTCGCCGTTCGCCTTTACCGGCAACCGCTTCGAGTTCAGGGCTGTGGGGTCTTCCGCCAACTGCGCCGGAGCCATGACGACACTCAATGCCGCCGTGGCCGAGCAGCTCACCACGTTCAAGGCCGATGTGGACAAGGAGATCGCCAAGGGCAAGAGCGTCAATGTGGCAGTGATGGACACCCTCAAGCCGATCATCGCCTCTGTGCTTGACGTCGTATGCTTCGACGGCAACGGCTACAGCGAAGAATGGAAAGCCGAGGCCGCAAAGCGCGGGCTTGATGTAGAGACCAGCGTCCCTGAGATGATCAAGGTCTTCACCCGTCCGGATTCAGTCAAGATGTTCACATCCACCGGGGTATACAGCGAGAAGGAACTTGTCGCCCGCAACGAGGTGAAGTGGGAGACCTACTCAAAGAAGGTCCAGATCGAGTCCCGGGTGCTTGTCCGCATGGCCATCAACCACATCATCCCGGCGGTGCTCGACTACAAGTCACGCCTTCTCAAGGAGGTCGCCCTGTGCAAGGAAGTATTCGGGGGCACGGACAACTGCGCAGCCGAGCTTGAGCTCATCACCAAGATCTCAGGCTATGTGGAGGACATCCGTCTCAAAGCCGCAGCGATGAAGGAGGCGCGCAAAGCCGCCAATGCCATCACCGACGAGTATGAGAAGGCCGTGGCATACCACAAGATCGCCGATGCGCTCTATGATCTGCGCAAGCCTATCGACAAGCTCGAAGAGATTGTAGACAACCGCACCTGGCCTCTTCCTAAGTACCGTGAAATGCTGTTCATCAGTTAACATTTCCAGATAAATCCCCTTTGATACCATAAGTACGGCGGCCCTGTAAAGGCCGCCGGAGGGGATTATTGTTTTTACGAAAGAAAAATACAGTGTATTCCTTATGAAAAAAATCGAAGCAATTGTCAGGAAAACCCATTTCGAAGAGGTCAAGGCAGCCCTTTTCGCCGCTGACATCAACTGGTTTTCCTATTCGGAGGTCAAGGCCATCGGCCAGGACCGCGAAGACCGCATCTACCGTGGTGTAATGTACAGCACCGACATCATCTCCCGTATCGAGATTACGATAGTGTGCCGCGACCAGTTTGTGCAGCCGGCGGTGGATGCCATCATGAAGGCGGCACACACAGGCGAGGTTGGTGACGGACGTATATTCGTCAGCCCGGTTGACGACACCTGGTCCATCAGGACAGGGGAGCACGGGGACACGGTGCTCGCAGACAGAAAATAGTTTCATTTCCAAATTCCAAAAATCATGACTACGATCAGCGGCCTGGACACCGTATGGGTGCTCCTGGCATCCATGCTTGTTTTCTTTATGCAACCGGGCTTCTCCCTGGTGGAGGCCGGATTCACCCGTTCCAAGAACACGGCCAACATCCTGATGAAGAATTTCATAGACTTCATGATAGGCACATTCTTCTTCTGGATGCTGGGATTCTCTCTGATGCAGGCATCAGGAAACGGTTTCATCGGCACACCGCATCTTTTCAATTTCTCATTCTATCCTGATACCAACATCCCGAAAGAGTGCTTCCTTGCGTTCCAGACAATGTTTTGCGCCACTGCGGCCACGATTGTCTCCGGTGCAATGGCCGAGAGAACCAAGTTCTCCGCCTATATCATAATCTCCATAATCATCTCCCTGCTCATCTATCCGATAGAGGGCCACTGGGTATGGGGAGGCGGTTGGCTCAGCAAGCTCGGCTTCCATGATTTTGCCGGGTCAACGGTGGTGCACTCCTGTGGCGGTGTGATCGCCCTTGCCGGCGCCATGGTGCTCGGCCCGCGTATCGGGAAATATACCAAGGACGGCAAGTCTGTGGCGATCCCCGGACACAACCTGACCATCGGTACGCTCGGGGTGTTCATCCTCTGGTTCGGCTGGTTCGGCTTCAACCCAGGCTCGCAGCTGAGCGCTGAGGGTGCGGCTAACGCCACCGCCATCTCACATGTTTTCTGCACCACCAATATGGCTGCCGTCATGGGCGGTGTCAGCACCATGGCTCTGACATGGTTCCTCTATGGCAAGCCGTCCCTCTCCCTGATGTGCAACGGCATTCTGGCGGGGCTTGTAGGCATCACAGCCGGCTGCGATCTGGTCTCGCTTGGTGGTTCTGCCGTGATCGGTGCGTTGAGTGGTGTTGTGATGACCCTGTCCGTGTCGTTCATTGACAAGACCCTGCATATTGACGATCCTGTGGGAGCTGTTTCGGTGCACGGGGCTTGTGGGATCCTGGGTACGCTCTGCACCGGGCTGTTCGCCGTGGACGGCGGTCTCTTCTATGGAGGCGGCTGGCATTTCCTCGGGATTCAGGCTCTCGGTTCGCTCTGCGTATGCACCTGGTCGTTCGTCATCGGCTTTGTGGCCATGAAGATTCTTGACAAGATTATGGGTATCCGGGTCGCCCCTCGTATCGAAGAGGAGGGACTGGACATCTACGAACACGGAGAGACCGCTTACAACAGTTAGAAGTGTCGGAATCCCAAGTAGTCGCGGTCTGATCCGACCCACTCTAAACTATCTCCGGAAGTGATCCGTCCGATGATGTGGTGCTCCACATTCAGCCCGGATTCCGCTTCCGGAGTTATTGTGAACAGGAGTTCATAGTCCTCACCGCCGCAGGTGGCCAGCTCCACCGGGTCCCAGCCCTCACGGGCGCAGACTGCCTTGAGTTCATCGGAGAGGGGGAGGGTGCCGACATCGATTTCGGCGCCCTTGCCGGAAGCCTTGAGGATGTGGCGAAGATCCGAGCCTATCCCGTCGGATATGTCCATCATGGCGTGGACTCCCGGGGTGACGGCAAGCTTGAGCCCCTCTTCCACACGCGGCATGGGCTGGTAATGTCTCCCGATTAGTTTTGCGGCATCCGGGTCGCGCAGTTTTTTTTCAAGTATGATCCTCAGCCCTGCCGCTGAGTCGCCCAGATTTCCGGTGACGCAGACAAAATCCCCCTCGCGCGCCATGTCTCGGCAGCGCTCGGCTCCTTTGCGGCACTGCCCGAGTACGGTCACGCAGATGCTCATACCCGCTGGAGACGAGGTGGTGTCACCCCCGAGCAGCGGACAGCTGAACCTCTCGGAGATGTCGCGGTAGCCCCGGATGAATTCTTTCATCCAGGGGTTGTCTATCCTTTCCGGGATCGCCAGGGCGAGAAATGTCGCCGTAGGGATTCCTCCCATGGCGGCTATGTCGCTGATGTTGACGGCGGCCGACTTCCAGCCGAGCTGATAGGGGCTTATGTCGCCCAGCAGAAAATGGTCACCCTCGACCAGCATGTCTGTGCTGACCAGGGTGACCATTCCGTCGTGTTGGGGGAGCACGGCGCAGTCATCGCCGATGCCCTTTATGGCTGCACTGTTTTTGTTTTCACAAGGCCGCATCCCAACCTTGAATGCGTCTCTGATCTCAGCGATCAGCCCGAATTCTCCTATGTTTTTGAGGCTCATCTCGTATTTTTAAAACAAAAATACGAAAAAAGAGCTCTTATTCCGCGAGGTTGCCGGTCTTGTCAAGCGGAAGTTCGAACCAGTCGGAGATCACCTGGTATTCATAAGGGACATATTTATAGCACTGAACAAAGGCTTTGTTGCCGGCTTTTGAGTAGAAGATATCCACACGGACACCCTCCTCGCTGCCGCTTTCAGTCCAGTCAATGCTCGCAGGGCCAGTCCTGAGCGCCCGAAGTATCTCTTCCTGTCTTTTGGAAGGGTAGTACTTGATCTTCAATTTGTAGCAAATGCCGGTTTCCTTGTCTTTGCGGCATGACTTGAGCATGCAGAAGAGGACAATTCCCAGAATGATGGCGCAGCATCCGAGGATGTTTATTCCTACCGGGGTCTGGCAGATTATGCAGGCGAGACCTGCGATGATGAGGGTTATAGATATGGCGATGTCTTTCGCACTGCGGGTGCGTGAAAATTCTTTTTCCATGATTGTAATTGTTTGATTATATTTGTTTTGTGCAGAGGCATGTTCTCCGGGAGCTGCACCTGGGAGCCAAGGCCGTCCCTGCACGGGCGGTCTTGGAGGTCGTTTTATTAAAACAACTTCTTGAATTGGGCAGCATGGCTGCCATGTGGGTATACAATCAAAGACGGAGTTTTCTCAGCAGTATGAAATGCGTGGTAGGGGATAGTGTGCCGGAGACAAAGCGGCTGTGCTCGGGGGAGAATCCCGGGAGCGCGGCGACATTGATCATGTTTCCGGACCTGATGAAGATTTTGACGCTTCCGGCCGTTCGGCGTGCGCCTCCGCAGCGAAGGCGGGCTGACGGTGAGAGTTGTCCGGCAGGGGCATATTCGCAGGATGTCCCGAAGAGACAGAAGTCATGAGTCTTGACTTCCTGCGGTATCGACCTGTCGTCCTGTCTGATTTCTCCGCTGTCCTGCTGTGCGGCAAGCATGCAGTGTGCAGGCACAGCGAGTGCGCGGCACGAGAGTATCAGAATGCTGATGACGAGTATTTTCAGCCACCTTTTCATCCCGGCAAATATACAAAAAAAGTTATGCTTTATGGCGCATTTCCGATGATCCAGGCTTTTCGGATGACAAGTATTTCCCCGTCACACTCTCCGGATTGCGGCTGATTTCATAAGGGCAGCCGTGTGCGACAATGCGTCCTCCCTCAGAGCCGCCGCCGGGGCCCATGTCGATGATGTAGTCCGCGCTGCGTATCACATCCAGGTCATGTTCGATCACGATCACCGTCGCCCCGTGGCTGATGAGGCTCCGGAATACGTTAAGCAGGGTGCGTACATCGGACGGGTGAAGGCCGATGGTAGGCTCGTCGAACACAAAGACGGAGTCCTGCTGTCCGCGGCCCATCTCGCTGGCGAGCTTGAGTCTCTGTGCCTCTCCGCCTGATAGACTCGGCGTCTGTTCTCCAAGGGTCAGGTATCCCAGCCCGAGGTCGCGGAGCACCTTGAGCCTCTGGCTTACCAGGCGCAGGTCACCGCAGGCATTGAGGGCCGAGTTGACATCCATGTCCATCAGTTCCGGCAGGGAATGGAATTCGCCGGCGGAGTTCTCCCGTCTGATGCTGTACGCCGCGCGGCAATACCTTGAGCCGTGGCAGTCAGGGCAGGTTATGTCCACGTCCGGCAGGAACTGTACATCGAGGCTTATCGAGCCCGTGCCGTCACAGGTCGGGCAGCGCAGGCGCCCCGTATTGTATGAGAAGTCCCCGTCCTTGAGGCCGCGGGCCTTGGCATCCGGGGTGGCGGCGAAGACTTTGCGGAGTTCGTCATGGATGTTGGCATAGGTGGCGACGGTGGAGCGGATGTTTATGCCGATTGGGGAGGCGTCGATGAGTTTGACCTGCCTGATGCCCTCGGCTTCGACGCTCTTGACGTGCTCCGGGAGCTTGCCACCGGAGATATTGGCCTGGAGGGCGGGAATTAGACTTTCAAGCACTAGAGTTGTCTTTCCTGATCCGGAGACCCCGGTCACCACAGTGAGCCTTCCCTTCGGGAGGCTGACATCAAGCGGCTGCACAGTGTGAATGGGACCCGTGGACATGGAGATTGTCCCGTATTTGAACAGCACGTCATCGTCCATGCTCTGAATAGGTATTTCTTCCCGCCCGGAGAGGTATGGGCCGATCTTGGAGGCGGGGTTGCCCTCTATATCGGGTATGCTTCCCTGGGCGATGACTTTTCCGCCTTCAGACCCGGCGCCGGGTCCCATCTCGATCATCCAGTCAGCCCTGGAAAGGACCTGGGTGTCGTGGTCAACGAGTATCACGGAGTTGCCGTCTTCGACCAGGTCGTCCATGACGCCGCACAGGCCTTCAAGGTTGGCCGGATGAAGTCCTATCGACGGCTCGTCAAGCACATAGAGCACCCCGCTGGTACGGTTGCGCACAGCCCTGGAGAGCTGCATGCGCTGCCTTTCTCCGGTGGAGAGGGTGGCGGCGGATCGGTCGAGGGTAAGGTAGCCCACGCCCAGGTCAAGCAGCCTCTTGGAGCACTCGATGAAGGATGCGCAGATGTTCTCTGCCATGGGGCGCATCTCATCCGGCAGGGAGGCCGGCACTTTTTTTACCCATTCCACAGCCTGTCTGAGAGTCAGGGTGCAGACATCGGCAAGGTTTTTACCCATGATG
>CAKUYG010000034.1 GCA_934702165.1 uncultured Bacteroidales bacterium
GCATCATCAAGCGCATCCCTATGCACGAGATGACCCGCGCGCAGTTCCAGCAGGTGATCGACATCGACCTCGTAGGTCCGTTCATCGTGTCTTCAGCCGTGCTTCCTGAGATGATGGAGCGCCACGAGGGCAAGATCATCAACATGTGCTCAATGATGTCAGAGCTCGGACGCGAGACAGTCTCAGCATACGCAGCTGCCAAGGGCGGCCTCAAGATGCTGACCCGCAACATCTGCGCAGAGTACGCAGAATACGGCATCAACTGCAACGCCATCGGACCAGGCTACATCGCTACCCCGCAGACAGCTCCTCTCCGTGAGCGCCAGCCGGACGGAAGCCGCCATCCTTTCGACCAGTTCATCGTAAGCCGCACCCCTGCCGGACGTTGGCTTCAGCCTGAGGAGCTCGGCGGACCTGCCGTATTCCTCGCTTCACACGCATCCGACGCTGTCAACGGCCATGTCCTCTATGTGGACGGCGGTATCCTCGCTTACATCGGAAAACAGCCTAAGTAACGGATATGAAGCTTAATTGTCAAGTACGCCAGGCTTCAAGCAACATCGACGCGAAGCACTACGACACCGAGCGCATCCGCAAGGAGTACCTCGTGGAAAACGTGATGGTCGCTGACGAGATCAACATGGTATACTCCATGTTCGACCGTATCATCGCCGGCGGCGCCGTCCCTGTCAATGAAGACCTGAAGCTTTCAGCTCCAGAGATCCTCCGCGCCGACTACTTCACACAGCGCCGCGAACTCGGCATCATAAATGTCGGCGGCGCAGGCACAGTGGTCGTAGGAGAAGAGGAGTATCACCTCGAATACAAGGAGGCCCTCTATGTAGGCCGCGGCAACCGCGACGTCGTCTTCAAGAGCGACTCATCCGAGAAACCGGCACGCTTCTACTTCTGCTCCGCCACCGCGCACCGCGAGACCGGAGTGAAGAAGGTCAGCAAGAAAGACGCTGTGGTGATGCATCTCGGCTCTCTCGAGGAGTCCAACGAGCGCACCATCAACCGTCTCCTTGTAAAGGAAGTCGTACCATGCTGCCAGCTCCAGATGGGCATGACCGAGCTTGCTCCGGGAAGCACCTGGAACACCATGCCGGCCCACACCCACGACCGCCGTATGGAGGTGTACTTCTACTTCGAACTCCCTGAGGACGCGGCAGTATGCCACTTCATGGGAGAGCCGCAGGAGACCCGCCATATCTGGATGCACAACGAGCAGGCCGTCATCTCACCGCAGTGGAGCATCCACTCCGCCTGCGCAACCCGCAACTACACCTTCATCTGGGGCATGTGCGGCGAAAACGATGACTACAACGATATGGACTGGTGCGCAACGAAAGATCTCAAGTAACAATGAAGAAGTTTTTTCTTGCACTTGCTCTCTGCGCAGGACTCTGCGCATGCAGCTCTCAGAGTGACCCTAAGGTGATGGCACGCTACGTGCCTGAGAGAGCTGATGACTTCGTATTCGAGAACAACCTCATAGCCGGCCGCATCTACGGCAAGGCGCTTGAAGGCAACCCGACTTCCCCGGGCGTCGACATCTGGGTGAAGATGCCGGGCAAACTCGTGGCAAATGACTGGTATGCGCAAGCGCAGAAGGACCCTTCCTACTACCATCACAACCACGGCGGCAAGGACTGTTATAAAGTGGCTGTCAGCCTGGGCGGAGGAGCTTCAGTGCCGTACATCGACGGTGAGCTGTGGTACCCTGCCACGAACTGGCGCTCCTATGACATGCTCGAGGAGAGCGCCGACAAGGTTGTCTTCGTCCTCCACTACCCTGAGTGGGAGGCCGCGGGCGTCAAGGTCAGCCTCGACAAAAAGGTGACCGTGACCGCCGACACCTACTTCACAAAGGTCGAGGACACCTACACCGTCAACGGTGCGGACTCCATCTGCGTTGCAGCCGGAGTGTTCCGTCACCCGGGGCAGGACACCATCGAGGACGAGCTGGTGGGCACTGACCGCTATGCCATCTGGGAGCACGCCTCCGACCAGAACGCAGAGCCGGAAGACGGCATGCTCGGCGTGGCAGTGTATGTCCCCGGGGCTGAATCTGTCAGCGTAACCCCTGACGGCGCGCACGGCATCTGCACCAAAACCGTCAAATCAGGTGAGCCGTTCACTTATTACTTCGGCTCATGCTGGTCAAAGGCGGATGTCAAGACTGCCGCAGACTGGTTCGACATCGTGAACAAACTCAAATAGGCTTTCAAGCCCATAAAACCGACGGCTCCGTGCAGCGTCAAACCCCGCGGCACGGAGCCATTTTTTTGAAAAACAGACACCACAAGATGATAACACTGATGCTTGGACTCCTGCTTCAACTGCCTGGAGCCATCGAATGGACAGCAGACAAGCACCCGGAAGTGCTGCAGGTCCTCGGAGAACCGAAAACCATAGAGACAAACCTCGGAAATGCCATTGAATTCGACGGCATCGACGACGGAGTATTCCTGGACAGCGTGCCTGTCGCCGGGATGGAAGAATTCACCATAGAGCTGATATTCAACCAGTACCCCGGAAGCGCTTTCGAGCAGAGATTCATGCACATGGGTGCCTACGGCGGGGAGCGGATCATGTTCGAGAGCCGCGTGAAACCTGACAACACCTGGTACTTCGATGCTTTCGTACACCTCGGCAGCAAGCCGGAATCATGCGTCCTCATCGATCCTGAACTCACCCACCCATGCGGACAGTGGTACAACCTCACGCTCACGGCAGGCAAGGAAGGGCTGAAAAGTTATGTGGACGGAGTGCTCCAGTGCAGCGGAGACCTTGTCTACAAGCCGGTCATCAGCGAGGGCAAGACTTCACTCGGAGTACGCCAGAACCTGGTATGCTGGTTTAAGGGGGCAATCTACAAACTGCGCATAACACCGAGGATACTCAAGCCTGCGGAGTTCCTGCGCGACCAGGACGAACTGAACCGGATGCCGTACAAGGACACTTCCCTGTCCGCAGCGGAACGCGCCGAGGACCTGCTCGGCCGTCTGACCCTGGAGCAGAAGGTATCTCTGATGATGAACTCCAGCCCGGCCATACCGGAACTCGGAATCCGCGAGTACGACTGGTGGAACGAGGCTCTGCACGGCTGCGCGAGGGCCGGCATCGCGACCGTCTTCCCACAGGCCATAGGCATGGCCTCATCTTGGGACGATGAGCTGCTCAAAGAAGTGTTCACCATCGCCGGAGACGAGCAGCGCATCAAGTTCAAGCAGGCAAGAAGAGACGGCAAAGTCACGAGATATCACGGACTTACCGTATGGACGCCGAATATCAATATCTTCCGCGACCCGCGCTGGGGACGCGGACAGGAAACCTACGGGGAAGACCCCTACCTGACATCACGCTTCGGATATGCGGCAGTCACAGGACTCCAGGGAGAGAATGACGGCAAGTACGACAAACTCCACGCATGTCTTAAACATTACGCCGTGCACAGCGGCCCTGAAGGGACAAGGCACAGTTTTGACGTGTCAGTCTCCTACCGCGATTTCATAGAGACCTACCTCTATTCATTTGAAAAACTCATAAAGACAACTGACGTACAGGAGGTTATGTGCGCTTACAACCGCCTGGACGGTAAACCTTGCTGCGGCAATGACCAGCTCCTCACACAGCTCCTCCGTGAGAAGTGGGGCTACAAGGGCCTTGTCACCAGCGACTGCGGCGCAATCAACGACTTCTTCAAGGCCGGAGGACACCGGACATTCCCGGATGATCCTGCATCCGCCACGGCAAATGCAGTCCGCACGGGCACCGACCTCGAATGCGGAAGTTCATACAAGCATCTTCTGGAGGCCGTTGCAGAGGGCAAGATCTCCGAAGACGATATTGACGTCTCCCTGCGGAGGCTTCTCACTGCCCGCTTCAGGCTCGGCGAGATGGATCCGGATTCCCTTGTAAGCTGGAACTCCATCTCCGAGGACAGGCTCGCCTGTGACGAATCCCGCGCTGTCGCGCTCAAGATGGCCCGCGAGTCCATGGTGCTCCTGCAGAACGACGGACTCCTGCCTCTCGGCAGGAGCGGCGTAAAATACGCCGTCATCGGCCCCAACGCCGCTGATTCCGTCGTCCTCAACGGCAACTACAACGGCACCCCGCGTTCTTCGGTGACCGCCATTGAAGGCATCAGGGCCAAAATCGGGGCGTCCAATGTGACCACCGATCCTTCCGGAGCCGATATCGTCATTTATGTCGGCGGCATCAGTCCGAGACTGGAAGGCGAGGAGATGAAATACAACGACATCCCGGGATTCAACAAGGGCGACCGCACCACGATTGAACTTCCTATGGATCAGCGCCGTGAGATTGCAGCTCTGCATGCTGCCGGCAAGAAAGTGGTCCTTGTCAACATGTCGGGCTCGGCAATGGGCCTGCTGCCTGAAAGCGGCATCTGCTCCGCAATCCTGCAGGCATGGTATCCGGGAGAGGCCGGAGGGACCGCCATCGCCGACGTGCTCTTCGGGGACTACAACCCGGCAGGACGCCTGCCTGTCACCTTCTACCGGGGCGACTCCGATCTCCCGGACTTCAGCAACTACGACATGGCCGGACGCACCTACCGCTTCTTCGACGGCAAGCCTCTGTATGCCTTCGGCCACGGCTTGAGCTACACCACTTTCAAATATGGCAAAGCCAAGGTGAAAGACGGGGTCTTCACCGTCAAAGTCACCAACACCGGCAGCCGTGACGGCGACGAGGTCGTGCAGCTCTATGTCCGCAAGGACGAGGACAAGGACGGCCCGAAGATGTCACTTCGCGGATTCCGCAGAGTCAGCATCCCGGCAGGGAAGAGCACTGAAGTCAGCATCCCGCTCGATGAGGAGACCTTCAAGACCTACGATGAAGCATCCGGAGAGATGAAGGCTACACCCGGACACTTCACCTTGTTCTACGGGCCGAGCTCTGAGCCCGCCACTCTCAAGACCATCAAAACACACAACAGATAATGAACACCATTCTCTCATTGTTTGCCTCCCTGCTCATGATTGCACCGGGAGGCGGCAAGTACACCAACCCTATCTTGTTCTCCGACTATTCAGATCCTGACGTGATCCGTGTCGGGGATGACTATTGGATGACGGCTTCTTCATTCACATGTTTTCCGGGACTCCAGATTCTTCACTCCACCAATCTCGTGGAGTGGGAGATTGCCGGTGCAGCTCTTCCGGAGATGGGACCGGCATTCGATGCTCCGTCCCACGGCAACGGGGTGTGGGCCCCGTGCATCCGTTACCACGACGGGCGCTACTGGATCTTCTGGGGTGACCCTGACAAGGGCATTTTCCAGGTCAACACCACTGACCCGCGCGGCGAGTGGAGCAAACCTCACCTCATTCTCGAGGGAAAAGGCATGATTGACACCAGCCCGCTCTGGGACGATGACGGCAGGGTTTACCTCGTCCACGCATGGGCCGGCTCGCGTGCCGGTTTCAAGAGCATCCTCAATGTATGCGAGCTGGACAAGGACTGCACCCGCGTGATTTCGGACCAGGTGCTCGTATTCGACGGCAAGAAGACCGGGGACGACACGGTGGAGGGGCCGAAATTCTACAAACGCGACGGCTGGTACTACATCTTCGCCCCGTCGGGCGGAGTCAAGGAAGGCTGGCAGCTGGTACTGCGCTCCCGCAATGTCTACGGCCCGTATGAGAAACGCACCGTGCTCCATCAGGGCAACACCGACATCCACGGCCCGCACCAGGGCGGCTGGGTGACCGATGTGGCCGGGGACGACTGGTTCATCCACTTCGAAGACCGCTATTCCTGGGGGCGTGTCTGCCACCTGCAGCCGATGACCTGGGACAAGGACGGCTGGTGCATCATCGGCACCGACCAGAACGGCGACGGCATCGGCGAGCCTGTCCTCAACTACCGCAGGCCGGCAGTGGCGGAGCAGTACAAGGGCGCTGGGCTCAAGGGCGTCAGCGCCACAGCCACCACGACAGGATTTACCGGAACCTCCATCCCGCTCAACTGGCAGTGGGAGGCGAACCCGAAGTTCCACTGGTTCATGCTCAACCCGTCCCTGGGTTGTCTCAGGCTCAACTGCATCAAGAACCCGGAGGGATGGAAAAACCTGCGCGACACACCTAACATCCTGGCGCAGAAAGTTGTAGGCCCGAGCACAGAATTTACAACCAAACTCGTATACCGTCCTTCGTATGATGGAGAAAGGGTCGGAGTGGTCCTGACCGGACGCAGCTACAGCACCATAGAGCTCAACTATGACGGACAGAACGTGAGTCTAGTGCGCCGCGACTGCATCGATGCCAACAAGGGTGCCGAGGAGAAGGTCCTGTGCAGCACCGGGCTTGAGAAACAGCCTTTCGTGACGGTCTGGATACGTGTAAAGGTCGGCAAAGACTGTCTCACCACGTTCTCCTACAGCTTCGACGGGAAGAAGTTCAAGACATTCGGGCCAGAGTTCAAGGGCCGCGAAGGCGACTGGATCGGTGCCAAGATCGGTTATTTCGCCACCGCGACCATCCAGAAAAACGACGGCGGTTCAGTAGAAGTCTATTAGAAGTTGATACTATGACACATCCTACATTTTTGACGCGGGTTTTCGTCTCTCTCGCCCTGCTCGCCACCACCTGCAGCCTGCAGGCCCAGACAAAAAAAGGACTCTCCGAGACCGACCCAGCATTCTACAGGACAGAAGAAGCGCGGCAGATCGGCGATCAGGTGCTCCTCTACCAGAGGTGCACCGGAGGCTGGCCGAAAAACATAGACATGTCCCGCCGCCTCACGGAGAAGGAACAGGCCAAAGTGCTGGAGGACAAGTCCAGGACTGATGATTCCACCACAGACAACGATGCCACGACCACACAGATGACCTACCTTGCAAGGCTCTGGAACGCCACCGGGGATACACGCTACAGGGAAGGATTCAACAAGGGCGTGGAATACCTGCTCAGCGGGCAGTACGACAACGGCGGCTGGCCGCAGTTCTGGCCCGGGATGAAGGGATATCAGGTCAACATCACATACAACGATGATGCGATGACAAGCACCCTCAACCTGTTCAACGACATCATCCACGACACGGCCCCATATACTGCCGGACTGGTGGACAATGAGATGAAGGCCAAGCTCCAGACTTCATTCGACAAAGGCATCGAGTGTATTCTGGCCACCCAGATCAAGGTTGGCGGCAAGCCGACGGTTTGGTGTCAGCAGAACGATCCCGAGACGTTGGAACCTGCCGGGGCACGCGCCTTCGAACTGCCGTCTTTCTGCTCGGCGGAGAGCGTCCCGATCGTCAAGCTGCTCATGGGACTCCCGAACCCGGACAAGAGGGTCAAGGAAGCCGTGCACGGTGCGATGAAGTGGTTCGACAAATACAAGCTCACCGGATTCAGGGTGGAGCGCGGCACCGATGAATACGGAGCCCGCGACACGAGGCTCGTCGAAGATCCTTCCGCGCCGGCCATCTGGGCCCGTTTCTACGATCTGGAACTGTGCGAGCCTTTCGTCTGCGACCGCGACGGAATCATGCGCCGCCGCCTGGAGCAGATTGGGCGCGAGCGCCGCAGCGGCTACAGCTGGTACAGCTATCGTCCTGCCGACCTCTACCCTCTCTACGAGGAGTGGGCCTCCAAATACGACCCGCGCCACAAGGTAAAAATCAGCCTTGAGACCAAGGGCGCAAACGAGAACGGGACCATAGACATGTTCCGCCGTCCGGTACTGGAGCGGAAAAACTATGATGTGGTGGTAAAGCCAGGGGAGAGTATCCAGGCCGCCATCGACAAAGCCCCGGCAGAGGGGACGGAGCCGTTCAAGATCCTGGTGCTCAAGGGAGAATACAGACAGAAGCTCAGCATCGGCAAGCCGGGCATCATCCTGGTCGGAGAAGACAGGGACAACACCGTGATAGCGCTCTCTGAAGCCGACATCAAGCCAGGCGAGAAAGAACCCGGCACCATCATAGAACTCGGAGCCGGTGCAGACGACTGCATCATCAGCGGGTTTACGGTCCGCAACGAATTCGACGCCACCCCGACAGCGGACATGCAGCCGCACTGGGTCAAGCACCGCTTCACCATAAGGGGCGCGGCCACCAGAACCATCATTGTCAACTGCACCATCACCTCCCGGGGCAATGACGCCCTCTCCCTCTGGGCAAAGGGCGGCGGCATGTACTACCATGCCGACCTTGACATCGAATGTCCTGGAGTCGATTTCATCTGCCCGCGCGGCTGGTGCTACGCCACCCGCTGCCGCTTCTACGGCGGCGGAAGGGCCATGATCTGGCATGACGGACGCGGAGACAAGGACATGAAGTTCGTCATCAACAATTCCGACTTCGACGCAAGCGTCCCTACCCTGCTCGGACGGTATCATCACGACCACCAGTTCTTCATACTCAACTCGGCGATGGGCAGGAACATCATCAACCGTGACATCATGTACGCCTACTCCGACAAGGTTCTTGACCCGTGCGAACTCGGGCAGAGGATTTACTACTGGCGCAATGTCCGCCAGGGCGGGCAGAGCGGCTGGCTGGACGATAACCTTGAAAAGGCGTCCGATCCTAAAGAGTTCTGGAGTATGACCGCCTTTAGCACATTCGAGAAGAAATGGGATCCGGAGAGCCGCCTGCGCGATGTCTGGAAACTCATCGCATATTAGGTTTTGAGCACGGAAATTGCTAATTTTGATATCTGATTAAAACACCATTTACTATGCCATTCATCAACGATGATTTCATGCTTTCCAACGCCACCGCGCGAAAGCTTTACCACGAGCACGCTGAGAAGATGCCGATTATCGACTATCACTGCCATCTTGTGCCTCAGCAGATTGCCGAAAATATCCAGTTCAGGGACATCACACAGCTCTGGCTTGTAGACGGCCACTACGGAGACCACTACAAGTGGAGGGCGATGAGAGCCAACGGAGTATCTGAAGACTACCTCACCGGAGGCAAGCACAGCGCCTGGGAGACTTTCGAGAAATGGGCCGAAACCGTCCCTTACACGATGCGCAATCCTCTCTACCACTGGACGCACCTCGAGCTCAGCAGGGTGTTCGGTATCGACAAGCTCCTCAGCCCGGCCACTGCCAGGGAAATCTTCGAGGAGTGCAACGCCAAGCTCGCCACCGAGGAGTTCCGCGGACAGGCCCTCATACGCAAATTCGGGGTCGAGACAGTCTGCACCACTGACGATCCCGCTGATGACCTGCGCTGGCACAAGATGATAGCGGAACACCCGTTCGGAACCAAGGTCATCCCGGCATGGCGTCCTGACAAAGCCATGGCCATCGAGGATCCGGAATCCTACAAGGAATATCTGAAGAAGCTCGGCGAGGCCGCCGACATGGAGATCGACTCTTATACGGACCTCCAGGAAGCACTTCAGAAGCGCCATGACTTCTTCGCATCCATGGGCTGCAAGCTCTCCGACCACGGGCTTGAGAACTTCTACGCTGAAGACTACAAGCCTTTCGAAATTGAGCTCATATTCAAGTCCGTGCTCCTCGGCAAGAAGCCGGGCGCGTCAGAGCTTGCCAAGTTCCGCAGCGCCTTCCTGCACGACCAGGCTGTGATGGACGCTGAAGCTGGTTGGGCACAGCAGTTCCATATCGGGGCCATCCGCAACAACAACACCAAGATGTTCAACCTCGTCGGCCCGGACACCGGTTACGATGCCATCCACGATCTTCAGATCGCCGCCGCAGGCAACAAGTTCTTCAACCGTCTCGCATCCGAAGACAAGCTCACCAAGACCATCCTCTACTGCCTCAACCCTAAGGACAACGAGGTCATGATGACTATGGCCTACAACTTCAACGACGGCACAGTTCCTGGTAAGATGCAGTTCGGTTCAGGTTGGTGGTTCCTCGATCAGGAAGTCGGCATGCGCAGGCAGATGGACGCCCTCTCAGTGCTCGGTCTGTTCAGCCGCTTCGTCGGCATGCTGACCGACTCACGCAGCTTCATCAGCTACCCTCGCCACGAGTACTTCCGCCGCATCCTCTGCGACGTGCTGGGCACAGACGTCGAGAACGGCAAGCTGCCTGCTTCAGAGATGGAGAGGATCGGACAGATGGTCGAAGACATATCATACAACAACGCAAAGAACTACTTCAATTTCTAAATTATGGACTACACAAAGAATCCCAACTATATCAAAGCTCTCGAGTACATGGCCTCAACGGACCTGAAATCCCTCGAGAACGGGAAGCACGTCATCGACGGCGACAACCTTTTCGTCAACATAGTTGACTCCCAGCTCAAGACCCCGGAGCAGGCCCGTCTTGAGGTGCACGACAAGTACATCGACATCCAGGTGCCGCTCTCCAAGGACGAGAGTTTCGGAGTCAAGCCGCGCAGCGAGTGCCGCGAGGCCGATGGGGAGTTCAACACCGAGAAGGACATTCTTTTCTATAAGGACAAGGACTGGAAGACTGTCACTGTAAAGGCAGGTGACAAGATCGTGTTCGATCCTCAGACCGCCCATGCACCTCTTATCGGTGAAGGCACCATCCACAAGGCAATCTTCAAAGTAAAGGTGGCATAATATGCGAACGCTGGCGATACTGGCGTTCCTGTGGTTCAACGGACTCTCTCCGGTCACCATTTCAGTATCACGCGACGCCGACCCTGTGGTCGGCGTCGCTGTTGGTATGCTGCAGGACGATCTGGAAGAAGTCACCGGACTCGCACCACGCCGGACAGATGCCGGCGGCGCCACCGTCAAGATAATCCAATGCGACAGGGACAGGACAAGCCTTCGCCGGCTTGGGATTCCCGCTGACATTGCCGACTCCCTGACTTTCGTCAAGGAAGCCTTCTATATCGGCACACACGGCAGTCAGATTGTCGTCATAGGTTCCGATGCCCGCGGCACCGCATACGGTGCCCTTGAACTCTCCCGGCTCGCCGGGGTTTCACCATGGACATGGTGGGGAGATTCACGCCCCGAAAAATGCGCCGCGTTGGAACTTCCGGACGGGTTCAGCATGTTCCGGCACCCCTCGGTGGAATACAGGGGCTTCTTCCTCAACGATGAGGACTGGGCCTTCAGGCCGTGGAGTACCCAGACATTTTCCCCACAAAAGGACCCGGAAACCATCAGTGCAGACACTTACAGGGAGCTTTTCAAACTCCTGCTCCGCCTGAGGGCGAACACCCTGTGGCCGGGAATGCATCCGGGCACCACCACGTTCTTCAATGTTCCCGGAGCGCGCGAGGCAGCGGACTCCTGCGGGATTTTCATCGGCACATCCCACTGCGAGCCTCTGTTGCGCAACAATGTGGGTGAATGGGACGAGTCTGTGCGCGGAAGGTATAACTATATCACAAACAGGCAGGCTGTTCAGGACTATTGGACAGAACGGCTCGTGGAGATGAAAGGGCGGCCGGGCCTGTACACTATCGGGATGAGAGGCATCCACGACGGCTCGATGGAGGGGGTACGCACATTGGAGGAGAAGACATCTGCACTCCAGCAGGTTATTTACGACCAGAGGGAACTTTTGCGCCGGTACGTCGGTGCGGACGTCCCGCAGATGTTCATGCCGTACAAGGAGGTGCTTGAGATAATGGAGAACGGCCTTGATGTTCCGGAAGATGTCACCATAGTATGGTGCGATGACAACTACGGCTACATGACACGTCTCAGTTCAGCCCAGCAACAGACGCGCAGCGGCGGGGCCGGGGTCTACTACCACCTGAGCTACGCTGGCCGTCCTCATGACTGCCTGTGGCTGAGTTCTACACAGCCAGGGCTGATATACCATGAGATGCGGCAGGCCTACGACCACAATGTCCGGAAGCTGTGGATAGCCAACGTCCACGATCCGAAAGTTGCGGCTTATGATCTCGAACTGTTCCTTGACATGGCATGGGACATCCGCTCCGTCGGGCCGCAGAGCGTAAACGCCCACCTTGAAAGATGGCTTTGCAGAGAGTTCGGAGATGAGGCAGGGGCACTGCTCGGCCCGGCGATGAGTGATTATTACCGGCTTGCCTCGATGCGGCGCCCGGAGTTCATGGGCTGGAGCCAAGTGGAACTCCCGGACAGAAGACGTTATCCGGACGGACTCTCTCCTGTGTCGGATTCCGAATTCAATTTCGACGGGTTCGGAGATGAGGCACAGCGGTACATAGACGGCCTCCGCAAAGTGTCGGATCTCGTCCTTGAGGCGAAAAAGCATGTTCCGCAAAGAAGACTGGATGCATATTTCGCATCCGTGGAATACCCTGTCAACGCGACACGCGCCATGGCGGAAAAAATGCTATATGCCCAGAAGGCACGCTCACGCGCAAAAACCACTTATGCTCCCGGGATATGGAAGACTGACAGCGTGATGATGGCAGCGGCGGCCGCAAGCCAGACAGCCTATCAGGAAATACGTGACCTGACCCGCTACTACAACGAAGAACTGTCCGGCGGCAAGTGGCGCGGTCTGATGTGCGAAAGGCCGAGAGATCTGCATGCTTTCCGGGCTCCGGTGCTTCCAGTCATGCTGAACGAAGATGAATGCAGAGAATGGTCCGAAAAGGCAAGTTGTTGGAAAGCCGGCGCCTTGGACGACTTGAGCGATGACTTCATAGCGTGCAACGCCTGCGACTTTCTGTCCGCGTCGGCTGAAGTCACGCCGGTGCAGAATCTTGGTCACAGCGGCAATGCCGTGCCGGTCCCGAAGGGCGGGGCGCTGGATTACAGTTTCGAGACCGGCATTAGTGGCAAGACTGTACTGAGGATAGCCCTGATCCCTACACAGGCCAACGACAAAGGGGATATCCGCTTTTCAGTCTCCATGGACGGCGGGGAGCCGCAGATCTTTTCGATCAAGGAGCCATTCCGCAGCGACCAATGGAAAAAGAACGTCATGCGCGGACAGAGGGTGGTGGAAATCCCGCTTGAAATCTCCGCCGGCGAACATACATTGGCTCTCGGTGCGCTCGACGACCACATCATCTTCGATCAATGGATGTTGGACTTCAAGCCGGACCGCCAGTTCTACATTTTCCCGGTTCAGCCAGTCAGCGGATTGCGATGAAAAACGGAGCATCTCCGCCTCCCGGTCCCGCGCTTCCTCTCCTGATCAAGCCAGAGTCCTTCCGGACACCTCGCGAGTCACACTGAGAACCTGACTCTACGTCTTCGTTGTCTGCCAGTCCGTCAGTGAGGAATGACAGCAGTGGAAACGTGGGCGCAACCAGACTGGATGAAAGAAAGAAACTTGTCTCATGTGAGACATGACAGCAGTGGAACAGCAGAGACAGGCCCCCGGAACGGCTGACAACATTCCCAAACCGTTCGGCTGGCTGCATTCTCGACTGCTTGTCTGTCTGTTCGGATGTCCGGTTGGCTGTCCGGCTGCACGTATGCCTAATCGTCCGCCTAATCGTATTCCCGTGGAACAATGTGGCGTCGTGGAACATCCCCGTGCGCACCGGCCCGATTTGGTGCGCACCAGGGCTCTTCGTGCGCACGGCGCTGAGTTTTCCTTTTCCCGTGCGCACGAGACGGCTTTTCACGCACGGAATGTGTTTTCCTGATTTAGGTTGACTCGGTTTTATCTTTTATAACTGATTTTAGTTGACTTTTCGTTGTTATCCCTGTCAGGGGTTGACTGGAGGCCGTAGGCCGGAAGGCGACCCCTGACAGTCCCCCAAAGGTAAAGAGTTTTCAGGGATATCCGAGTTTCCTTTTGATTTTATTGCCTGATGCCTGTAACTCGTCCAGCGCATATCCCTTTCTCCGGTCGATCCGGCCGCTTCAGCCGGTGTCTTCATCCCGATGCTCATGTGGGGCCTCCGGTTGTTGTAGAAGTCCACTGCACGGGCTACTGCGGCCACGACTTCGGTGATATTCCTAAACACCTTGCCCTTGAGCAGTTCGTTCTTTATCGTGTTGTTGACGCGTTCCGCCTGGGCGTTGTCTTTCGGATCCCTGGATTCGGTCATGCTGACCCTGATGCCGCGCCCCCGCAACATGCCGACATACTCACGGCAGGCATATTGACAGCCGCGGTCAGAGTGGTGTATGAGGTTGACCTCCCCTTTTTTCTCTATGCGCCTCAACGCCATCTTCAGGGCCTCCATCGGATAGTCCGTATCAAGCGTGGGGCCGACGCTCCAGCCGACAATCTCCTCGGTATACGCGTCAAGTATCAGAGACAGGTAGCAGAAGTGGTAATGGTATTCATCCTCCGTTATGGCGATGTAGGTTATGTCGCTGACCCATAACTGGTCCTCCGAGGTGGGAATGAAGTCCTTGATGAGGTTGGGGTATGTCGGAAGCCCGTGCGTCGAGTCCGTCGTGCGTGGCTTGCGCGTCCTCCGGCGGACTTTGAGGCCCTGCTCGTCGATGATTCGACAGAAACGGTCGCGGCCTATCGGGTTGTCAGAGTGGAACTCCTTCTGGTACATGTACCACAGTTTCTTACCGCCCATGCCGGGGTCCTCCTTTCTGGCCTCCATCACATACTGGATGGCGAACTCCTCTCGCGCGGCCTTGGCGTGGACCGCATCCTCGTCATACTGATAGTAAGCCTGCTTGCTTACACCAAGCAGCCCACAGAGTTCAGCCACCTGAAATTCGGTGGCCGACTCCGCGTGCAGGTCCCTTAC
>CAKUYG010000035.1 GCA_934702165.1 uncultured Bacteroidales bacterium
TCGTTGTACGTGTTGGCCTTGAGCAGCGCGATCTCGCTGTCCTTCGCGGCCAGCTTCTGTTCGCGTTCCAGCTCGTAGCGCGAGACGTGCATGTTCTCACTGCACGTCGGCTCCTGCTGCCGTGTGGCCAGTGCAGCAGCCAGCGCAGCCATGGCAGGCGTAGCCGCAGCTGCCGCGTCGACAGCTGCCGACCGGTTGTTCTGGCCGAGGCCGCCCAACAGATTGCCAAGGCCGCCGTTTGCCAGGCTCAGTGCGGCTCCGCCGATGCCAAAGCCCAGCGCTGTGCCCGCAAGGCCCTTGCTTGCGTATTCCATAAAAAAATCCCCCAAATCAAAAATAGTAAGCTGGCCAGCTCCTATCCTCAGTCTACCGTTTCCCCCGCTCCGCTGGGGGACATTTGCGGGACGTCTGTGTACCATTTATGTACCATTTATTTTTTGATTTTTTCATTTTTCTCTTGACATTTACGCTCATTGAGCGTATAATAAAGCCATAAGATAAATCAAGGCGATAAGCCGGGAGGTAACAAAAATGGCACTCAACACTTACGGTATTAAAATGATCGGCCTGCGGAAGACGTCCGGCGCGACGATCAACAGCAGCAACGGCTACAGCCAGATTTCCTATGACAAGGCGACCGGTGAGCTCCTCGAATCCTGGCACGTCGGATCCCCGATGGACAGCTGGGCGGAATATCATGACCATGATGTGATCCACGTCTGCAACACGTCCCGTCACATGACGATGCAGCAGCTTGCCGATGCCGTCCACTGCGCACTGACCCACCGCCCGCTTGAGGCATTTTAATCGATGGCAGCGGGGAGACTGCCGGACGGCGGACGCAGAAAGATTGGCGGTACGGACTTCTGCGTCAGCTGCGGGAAGCCATATATTATAACCGCTCCCGCGCAAAGCTACTGCCCGGAGTGCGCGCCGATTAAGCGCACAGAAGACCGGAGCGCATACGTGAGAGTGTCTGCCGGAAACGGCCCCCGAAGGTTGGGCACAACGGACGTGTGCGCACGGTGCGGCACCATTTACACACTGACAGGGCCAAGGCAAAAATATTGCCCCAAGTGCGCGAATGCGCTGAAACTCAACATATCCCGGCGTCACCTGGGTGATACGGCAACCTGTGAGATGTGCGGCGATGAATATACCATTGCCGCCGGGAACCAGCGGTTTTGCCCGCGCTGCTCGCGCGTCCCGTCTGCGATAAAAAGGACGGTAACGCCGCCCAGGCGGAAGCCGCGCAGGCGGAAGCCGCACGGGAAGACGATCCGTGATGATCT
The DNA here is from genome assembly GCA_934702165.1 of uncultured Bacteroidales bacterium. GTDB lineage: Bacteria > Bacteroidota > Bacteroidia > Bacteroidales > UBA932 > Cryptobacteroides. The sequence goes on from CAKUYG010000035.1 coordinate 1,293, forward strand.
TGACTGCGTTCCGTCGACGTTCCGCGACCTGCTTGATCGTTACGACATAACGCAAAGCCGTTTTGCGGAATACTTGGGCCTTGACGTTAGCACCGTTAGTAAATGGTGCTCTGGAAAAATCGCATGCAGGCCTTATATCATTGCTATGGCCGCGAAGATTCTGTCGCTTGCCGCCGACGAGGTGCGCGGCGACGCCGAAAATTGCAAAAATGAGGAGGAGCCAACATGAAACTCACGCCCGCAATCCGCGCTGCTCTCTACGCCGAAACCGGCGCATACACTGACCGCGACGCCTATATCTCGGATCTGGCACTATCAAGCATCTGGGGCGACGCTGAAGACGCCGAGATCCCAGCGGAACGGCTTGCACTGCTCTGCGCGGTCTGGGACGGCGCGCACTGCACAGTCCCGGAGCTGCTTAAAAAATACGGGCTTACACAGACTGGCTTTGCGCAGTATTTTAACGTCCCCCTGCGCACCGTGCAGGGCTGGTGCCTCGGTGAGCGCGCATGCCCGCCGTATGTGATCGCGATGGCCGCGGAGATCTTGAGCAAAAACGTGTAACAGTAAATTTTGAAAATCCGAAAAATAAAAGCCCGTGGATCACTCCACGGGCTTTTATTCTGTATGCTGCCTTCCGGCGATGCGGCGGGCAATTGTGATGATGTGCGGCAGGCGGCGGGAGATGGTTTTGCGGTCGACGCCGATCTCGGCGGCGGCGTCCATCTGCGGGAGCCTGCGCACGATATACAGTCTTACGATCTGCTGATCGATCTGATCCAGTATGCCCTCGTCAGTGATGCGCTCCCAGTCGCTGCGCGTCAGATCCTCCAGCTCCTTCGGCAGAGCCAGGCGCGCAGTTATTTGCTCTCACTCCCTTCGGCCCGCCGCATCCGGCGGCAGCTTACTTGTCAAATACGCCTGTACGGTCGAGGATGACCAGCATCCGGACGTTATCCTCGGCAAGGTCCAGCAGCAGATCTTCGCCCTCGCCGCCCTTGCCCTTGAGCAGGCCCTTTCCCACCAGCTTGTCCAGCGTCTCGCGGTACGTCTTGTTCGTGACGTCTTTCAGCTTTTCGTATCTCACTTCTTCCGCCTCCTCCAGCAGATTCTTAAATTTCTTCCATTCGCCCTCGTCGATCATCGGCGCAGGGCATTTTTTGAGGCTCACATCGTAGTGGCGCACGACGTACTTGACGTTCGGCAGCTGCCTTTTGAGCTGCGCGTACAGCTCCGCCGCGTGCCGCTGCGTCTCGATGGGGATGTAATACCGCCCGGCGGCGTCTGTGTGGCTGACCATCTCGATCGATACCGAGTTGTAGTTGTTGACGAGTTTGCCATACGGCCCCTTGCTGCCGTCTCCGACTGACCAGGCGACCGTATCCAGAGGGACGCACTCATAAGCCGTCTCACCCTCGTCGACGACGTAGTGGGCCGAGGCCTTGCGGCCCTCGCTTCCGCCCTCAAAATACCGGGCGTTGCCCTTGGCCGTCGCCATCTGGCCGGTGTTGGCCGTGTAGTGCATGACGATGGCGGTGATGGCGGAGAGCTTGCGCTTTCCGCCGTGCCACTTCGCCCGGATGGATCTATCGATCTCCATCATTCTTCCTTGACCTCCGGAAGGCCAGCGACGCTCGTCAGCAGAGACAGGATGCCCGCCAGCGCCGAGGCCGAGGCGACGGCGATCCAGTTGACGTCAGACAGGATCATGCTTGTACCGATGGTTGCTACTGCCGTCTGGGCGACAGTCTTGATCGCGCGGATGCCCGCGGCTTTCCACCATTTTGCGTTCATATGTAGTTCTCCTTTCAAATTCGCGCCTTGCGGCGTGTGTTACAAAATTTTGCCCAGCACCCAGCCGATGATGCCCGTGACCAGCGCGGTCGCGACGATCTTGATCAGCGTGTCCCAGTGTTTGCCCGGCCGCGCGGTCAGCGTGTCCACGCTCTGCTGCATGCCGTCGATTTTATCGTCGAGCGTCTTCATGTGTTCTGCCATTACGGCTACAGCCTCCGCAAGCTTGGTCACAGCGTCTGTTTTTTCTTCCAGCACCTTGATCCGCCCGGTGTTTCGCTTAACGTCGCCGCGGATCTCCGCGACTGCAATGCTCAGATCCTGCAAGTCCATGTTTTTCTCCCTTCTGCATTATCAGATCGGCACAAAGGCCGCGTCTGTCCAGTCGGCTTTTTTCCCGGCTTCGCCCATCCAGACCTTGATCTCTCCGTTGTGCGTGTAGTAGGCGTTCTGGATGAGCGCCATGCCAGAAGCCCACGCGATCGGATTGTCAGCCGTGCCCTGTTTTACGGCCTGCTCAACGTACTCCTGCCGGACGAGGATCTTGTTGACGTAGATGTTCCGCCAGTCGTAGCCCAGCTTGTCCGACTGCGTCACGTCCTCCGTGATTCCGCCCGCCGCCTGCACCAGCTTGCCGTCTTTGATGGCGGTTTTGAGCTTTTCCAACTTATCCTGCGTCATAGACTGCCTCCAGTTCTGCAAGCGCGGCTTCCGCCTCGGTCAGCGGAACGGCTGCGCCATGCTGCTCGTAGCTTCCGACCGGCTCCGTTCCTTTCATTGTGTGTCCCTCCGTTCGGTACACTGTATCGGCCAGCGTTCGGTATTCGTTTCCTTCCTTATCCGTCTGCGTGATTGCCTTTTGTGCGCAGAAGCCTTCTGCTTCGCTCTCCCCGCATGGGACATAGCAACCGTTTTGATGCAGCCTGATCGGGATAACTCTGTCCGCGTATCCTGCAAACGTTTCTCCGCTCGTGATTATATACATGCGTCCCCTCCAATCTTTGCCTTGTATATTTGCTTCAACAGGCTTGTGCTTGCGGTCCGCAGCCGGTTTTTCCAGTAGCCGTTTTCTTGCCCCGGCCATTTTTCATCCGTAAAGTCTTCGCCGCAACCGTTTCTCGTGTACCAGCGGTACAGATCGTTCAGCATTTTCTGCCGCTCGGCACCTTCCTGCGTGTTCGGCCTGAAATGCTCCCATCCGTTTTCGGACGTCGCAGCGCATATCCGCCTGCCGTCCGATGCAAACAGAAACCCTTCGATTTCCGATACCACAGTTCCGTACCGGAGATTAAATTCCCCCTCTATCCCCGCTCCACGAAAGCGCTTATATACGATATACTCCATGTATTTTTCCTCATACGCAGAAACCGGGGGCAAAGCCAAGCGAGAAGTTCGCTGGGTAATAGCTGGCTGACCCGTACTTATACACTATTATAAAGCTGTCGAGTGTGTCGGCAGCTGGGGAACGCAACCACCAATTAACGGCTGTACTTGTCTCGTCGTGATTGTATTTGATTTTGCTGTTGCCCGCGCTGTAATACGAATACTGCGCCTGCTTGCTCTTTTCGTTCGCGTTGCTGGCGATGAGTTCCCCGCATACTTCGTACTCGGACAGGAGGAAAAAGTAATCTGTCGTTGCCGTTACCTCGCTGGCTGCGCTGCTGTTGCCTGTGTTGTTCGTGTACTTCGTCACGGATTTCAATACGGTTCGGAGTGCTGCCGGAATGACAGCAAGAATCGTGCCGGAGTAGCTTGACAGGCTTGTGCCGCAGACGCTCTTGCGCATATTCGACGCGCTCCATCCGCCAGAGTTCGTGTCGCTGATATTCATTTTGAAATCGGCGCTCTCATCATATAGGGCCACGTCCGTACCGCCAGAAAGTGCAGTCTTTGCAAGCTGAAAATGGATGCGGTTTGTACCCTCGACGCTCGCATTATGGTTAAACCCGATAATGAACACATATGTTGTGTAATTAGATAGCGTCAGCGCGCCGACCGTGCCATTCAGTGTAATCTCTTTGCAGTCACCAATACTCCAATAGTTCGCGCCCTGTCCCGCGTCGGAAACGGACTTGATTGTGCTCCACTCGTTGTCGTTGAGCGTGGAGCTTACGAAAGAAAGCGTCAGCGTGTAGGCGGTCGTTCCGGACACGACATTGACCGAGCCGCTCGTCGTCTGCCCGTTCTTTGTGGCCTCGACAGTGTATGTACCCGTCTCCGTGACGGTGAAAACCGCCGTCCCGTTGCTTGTCTTTGTTGCGATAGTCGTCCCGCCCTTTTTCAGCGTGACGGTCGCGCCGGCGTCTACGTTTACGGTGATCGTCGCGGAGAAGAACGTCAGCGCCACCGCGTAGCTGCCCGTGATGGATACGGTTTTTGTGTCGGACGTTTGCCCGCCCAGCGTTGCAGATACGCTCCATGTACCAGGTTCCGGCACGGTAAGCATACAAACGCCGGTGCTGTCGGACGTTCCAGTAATTGTTTTTGAACCATTCGTCGCTGTGACCGTCGCACCGGCAGATACTGTTACGACCAGCTGCAGAGCTATGCCGGTCTGAATCGTACCGACTGCTGCAGCAAGCCCGCCGATGGTCTGTGCCGCTGGGACTGTGCCGCCTTTGGCTCCCACTGCGTCATACGCCGCGCCGACTGCCGTGATAATGCGGTCGATCTCGCTCTGGATACTCATGGCACCCTCCTCAGATCGCGGCGAGTGCGGTCTCGATGGCGTCTGTCAGGCTGACCGTGCCGCCGGAGGTGTAGCCCGCCGGGACCGCGACGCTTGTCTGTGTCAGGCCGTCGATGGTCTTTGCGATCGCGCCGTTGTTGGCCATCGTGCCCTCAACCTTGCTGCCGTCTGCCAGCACGATAAACTTGCCGTCCAGCACGTCAGCCGCTCCGGCAGTCACACCGGAAACGTCTTTGTACTTGGTGGGAATCGCTCCTACCGTTACTTTGCCGAGGACTTTGCCCTTTGTGGGCGTAATGTCCTGCGCAGCCTCGGCAGGCGTGGCGGACTTGGTTTCCAGCACGACAGATACCTTGCCCGCGCCGGAGTGCTTGCCAGCCGGGACGGCGTATTCCTGATTGCCGGCCGTCGCGTCCAGCACTTTCTCCACTGCACCGTTGTCCGGCATGGTGCCCGCCTGCGTTACGCCGTCGGCGTCAATGAACACCTTATTCGCCAGCACGTCGGCAGGCGCGGCGGTCGTCGCGGACACGTCCTGATAGTTCTCCGGGATCGCGCCGACGGTGACGCCGGACAGGCCATAATAGCCCTGATCGGGCGTGATCGCCTGCTGCTCCTTGGTCGGCGTGACGGTCTTGGCTTGCAGCTGGTAGTTGCCGCCGCCTCCGACGCCCTTGACCGTGCCGGTGCCGTCGTGATAGCCCTTCGGGACGGTGTAGCTCTCGCCCTCCTTGACCTGCGCGTCGATCGCGCCGTTGTTTTTAATGGCCGACGCCTTGTCGGCCAGCGCGTCGAGCTTGTCCGTGCTCGCGGCGAGGCCGAGGCCGACGAGCCATGTGCGCAGCTTGTTCCGCGCGGTCTGCAGTCTGGTAATTTCCGTCTGTGTGCTCATAAAATCACTCCTTTAGATTGTCGCCAGCAGGGCGTTGATGTTTCCGACCTCCGTATACACGGCGGCGCTGGTTACGGGCTTGGTGTTGTCCTTCTCCACGGCCTCCGCCGTGTCGACGGACAGGGTATTGGTGGCCGCGTCGAGCTTGAGGCCCTCGCCGATGGTGTAGCCTCCGCCGCCGGAGCCGCCGGAGCTGCGTGCCTCATTGATGGCGTCGACGAGGTTTCCCTTGTTGTAGGTCTTGAGGTCGTCCAGATCGCCGATCTGGTTTTGCAGCTGCGCCCAGATCGGCAGCGTCGGGTCTGCCCCCGGATCTCCGGACGGCTCTGCCGCCGGCATGACTTTGCCGAGCGTTACCCACACCGTCGGCAATATCAGCCCGTCCGCGTTTGCGCCGTAGACGCCGACGCGTGCGATCGGCCCCGCGTCTGCCAGAATTTCATGTGGCACCACAACCTTGTTGCCGTCCCACGCGCTTTCCAGCACATCCACGGTAGTTCTGCCGGCCGAGAAGACGGCTGTCTTCGTCAGCCCGCTCCAATCGTCAGAAAACACGAACTCAACGGTCACGGCCTTGGCCATTCCCGCCGTCAGCAGCTCCGGCGGCGAGCACAGATGCGCGCAGGCTTTGGTGATGTGGATCTGGATCATGCTGTTTTCCTCCTATCCGATTACTGTGCCATTTACAACAAGCTTTCCTGCGTTGTTGCAGTATATCTCCGCGCGGGTGGAGTTGTTGTAGCACATATACAGATACGTCGCGGCCAAATTCACGGGCTTGTCTGTTGCTCCTATGTACATATTCCGCACCATCGGCACCAGCATATTTTTGCTTGCATGTACAAAGATACCATTACTCCCGCGCTGGATCGCATACGGCGTTTCTGTTGTTCCGCCGCCTCCGCCGCCTCCGCCGCTTCCCGGCGGGCCTACGACGTACTCGACGATATAGCTGCCGGAGATCCGCGCGACCTTGACGCGGTCGCCCGCGGCGAAGGTGGCGGACGTGTTGCATTTATAGTGCTTTGTTGTGGCTTCCGTCTGCCCCTCTAGGATGAGGGACAGACCATCGTCATAGACCGCGCCGACGGTCGCCAGAAAGTTTTCCGGCAGATTTTCGTCCGGCATGCTGATCGATGATACAAATAAGCTGTTGATGCCCTCCATCAGGCGATCACCGTCCTTTTTGCAGAGTGTGTCATAAGGCTGCCGGTCCGCATCGTGATCGACCAGCCGGTCTCAAGGTAAATGCCGCCGAGGTCGTCGTGCGTCAGAGCGAGGATATCGCCGACGCCATGCCCCGGCTCGTTGAGCGTGTAAAACGTGATCGCACGCGCGGCCAGCAGGGATTCATTGCGTCGTTTGTTTGCGTAGGCTTGCAGCTCCTCCTGCGATGCAATGTTGTCCACCCGCTCGACAGAGGTGATGCGCATGCCGCGCTTAAAGGTGGATTTTTTGGACGCCGGGTTATCGTTGACGGCAGTGGCCACCATGGCCGCGTCCATGTCCGGGTTGTTGCAGGTCACAACAAAGACGTTTGGGGCGTCAAAAATATCCGTTTCGTCCGACCAGTCTTGCCCCAGATGCTTTTCCGGCAAAAACAGATCTGTCGTGCCATATCGCCAATCGATGATCGCGGCGGACGGCTCCTGGTATGGCTCCAGGCGGCAGACGCCGTCAGCGTCAAACCACAGGCTCTCGTAATTGATTTCGGCCAGCAGGTCGTTGACGATCGTCAGGTAGCTGGTGCCGATGTCCCAGTCCTCGCGGTCAGTCTGCAAGGTCGCGTCGTTCGGCGTTGCGATCACCAGCGTGACGCCGCAGGCGGTCAGGAGCTTGCGGATCTCCGTGAGGTAGGACGCTCCGGCGGACAAATGCAGGAGCGTCTCTGTTTTCTGCGTGTACACCCGCCAGCAACGGTCGTATGCTTCGATCTCTACGCGCGTGCTTCCGGCGCTGCCTTTTTTGCTGACGGTCGTGGCCTGATAGATCCCGAGGGAGGTCTCGACGCCGTCAACGCTCATCCATGGGCGCAGCTCATCGGATTCCAGTTCCGCGAGGTCGTTCGGTCGGAAGCTCCCGCGCAGCGCGCCATGGAGGTTTGCCGAGCGATCCCACATGATCTGCGGGGCGTCGCTGTCGGCCCATTGGAGCTGCGTGACGGGCGCGCCGTTGCGCAGGACGTCGACGCGGTATCGGACGTCACGGGTCAAGGGCGATCGCCTCCTCCTGATTGGTATGGGTTACGGTAAAGGAGTACCGCCGCATAAACTCGTCGCTGTTGCTCTCCAGCGACGGAAGCGTGCCAATCGCCATGTTGCCGTAGTGATCCTTCAAACAGACGAGCCGCCCGATGAGGGCCTCGAGCGCGAGCGCGCTGGCGCGCTGGCTGTGCGGCCATGCGCAGGCGACAGCGAGTGACCGGTCGCGCTGCTCGCTGCGCTCCTCCACGGGGTAGGCAAGCCCGGCCAGATGGATCGTGCTGACGCCGGCTGCGAAGCTGACGCGGTTGGTGCGCAGCTGCGTCTCGGACAGGCGCATATCGAGCCAGACGCCGGTCGAGAGGTCGCAGATCGTATTGGTCTCCGGCAGGATCTCTACGGTGTCCGAATTGGACACGCCGTAGTTATCGCTGTCATCGTAGCAGCCGCGGACGCGATAGGTGACGGAACCGATGCTCCTCTTGTCTGTGTATTCCTTGGTGCCTGTGTGGGCGATGGCGACGCCGTCCCGCTCGATCAGGTAAAAGTCATAGCTCCCAGCCGTCTGCCAGCTGAGCGCCGCCTCGCGCCCGGCGGAGACGGTCAGGGTGATTGCTTCGCCCTCGGTATGGGAGACGGGCAGGGCAGCGGCGCTCCACTCCGACCACATGCCGTATTGATTCTGCACGCGGACGCGGACGGTGTAGCTGCCGTCGGCGAGGTAGACCGGCGAGCGCCATGCCTTCTCCGTGCCGTAGACCGTGCCGGACGCGTAGCCGTTGGAGAGCGTCAGCTGATAGGCCTCCTGCTCGGAGGTCTGCCACGTGATCCGTGGTCGCGGTCCGGTGGACTGAATGACGATGGACGGGGCGGACGGCGCGTTGATGGCGATAAACTCCGCCGCGTCCGACCACTCGGACGCCGTGCCGTCGGTATTGTAGGTGCGCACGCGCCAGTATTTTGTCCCGCTCGCAAAGGTGTTCGCGGGGACGTCGTAATACTGATCTGCGCCGGTGACGGTCGCGATGGCGTTCCACGTCGCGCCGTCGGTGGACCATTGCAGATCAGCTTTGCTCTGCGGCGTACCGGTGGAGATGATATGCTGCCAGCTAAAGCGATTGACGATCGTTGCATCGATGACGATGCCGGCAGGGGAGACAGGCTTGCATGATGGTGCAACATCTGTTGTCGTGATCTCCTGCCATGCGGACGTTGTTGTCGTGCCGCTGTTCGCCGTCACCTTTACGCGCCATTCGATTTTGCCGGACGGGAACGTGTTCGCGGGGACAGTGCATGCAGTCGTTGCACCGGATATGCTGATCGCGTTTGATGTGCTCGCATTTTTTACACGCCACTCAAAAACTGCTGACGTCTGTTTAATCTCCGCAAAGCATGTCTGCGTAAGATCCGTGTCGTCAGAGCATGTCCATGTAAATGTGCTTTTTTGCGTCCTGTTTACAAAAGCGCCTGCCGCTGGGGAAAAATCGCTTGCATTGATGCCGACATCGTCGTCCGAATACTCGCACTCCAAAAACGGTTTGTAAGACGATCTCACGCCGTAAAAAATCGCTTCGGATGCGTGTCCCGTTCCGCCAGCCGAAAAAGCAAATGCAAAGCCGTTCCGCAGGCCACTCTCGAGGTTTTTCTTGCGTGCCGCCTCGTAGAGGGACATTGTAAACACCGCCTCTGCCTGCACGACCTGATTGAGCGTGGTCCAACTTGCAGAGCCATTTCCCGCTCCTTGCCCGTACTGTTTCGGCTGCGTCGCGTAGGTCGCTGTGCTTGTGTCAAGCGGTGCCGTTAGACCCTGCCCGTATGCACCTATGTACGCGCCGCCCCAGCTGCCCAAAACGCCGGCTGTCGGCATGGCATATATTACAAGCCTTACCTTTGTGATACGCTTGTACTTGTACGCCGCTGCGGGCTCGCCGAATTTCAGCAGGATATTATCCCAGCCGTCATATGTCCCGGACTGGTTTGTAAACGGATCAACAAACAGTTTGTACTGCGTAAGATCTGAGTAATTTGTGTTCGGGTGGGATTTGGAGACCGCCGTCGACCCGCTGGCCTGTACTGTAAAAGTCGCCACTTACTTCGCCCCCATTCTCTGCGTGATCCGCTCGTTGGTAAAGATCGTTACAATATCGTTCAGTTCCCGGATGTCGGACGCCGGGATGACGACTTTGTCGATATAGACGTCGCCGCCGCCCGTATAGCGGGTCTCGCTGGCCGTCTGGATGCGCGAGCCGGAGGGGAGATAGATCCGCTCAAGGCCGTTTTCATTGACCCGCGTCCAGCCGCCCGCCCAGTTGTCCGTACCGGCAGCGTTGCCGCCCATATAGCGTCGGACCCATTCGTCCTCCGTGATGCCGATGGTGGACGAATCGCCGCGGGCAATGGCGTCCTCGTAGGCCTTGGACAGGTCGGACGCGCTGCTGCCCCACGATTTTGCCGCGTAGCTGTCCTGCAGTGTCTGGTACTTATTGCCGTTTCCGCTGGCATATCCAAAGCCTAGGGCATTGCCCATTTTCTTAAAATCCAGCGTAAACAGGCCTGCAAAAAAGTCCGCCGTGTCTGCGATCAGCGCCATGACCTCTGCCAGCGGCCGCAGAGCGTTGGTCAGCGCCGGGACGCGGTTGCCGGACAGATCGGACATGGGATTGAGGATGTCTCCGACCGTCTCCAGCAGCATTCCGAAGGCGTCGACAATGCCCGAATCCTTGATCGCCTTGCCGAGATCCTTCACGCCCTGCGTCGCGTCGCCGTAAAATTCCTCGAGGTACGGCGCAAACTCGGCGGAAAGCTGGTTTTTGACGCCCTCCTGCGTCTTCTGCAGGCGCTGGTACGCGTCGTCTACCGCGCCGAGCGCGGAAAGCGCTTCTTCATCCAGTACATAGCCGACGTTGTGCGCCTCGTCTGCGTAGGCCTTGAGGGTGTCCGATCCCTGAATAATCAGCGGATTCAGATCCTGCGCGGAGCGGCCAAAAATGTCCATGGACATTGCATCCCGCTCGGTCTCGTTCTTGACTTGGCCGAGGGCGTCGATGGTCTCATAAAAAACGTCATTTGCGCTGCGCATGCTACCGTCGGCGTTGGTGACGGAGACGCCCAGTGCCTCAAAGGATGCCTTCGCATTGCCCGTGCCGTTCATGGTGTCCTGCATGTTGTTGGTCAGCTTGCGGAGGCTGCCCTGCAGGGTATCGACGGAGACGTCGATCAGCTCGGTTGCGTATGAAAACTCCTGCAGCTGGTCAGTCGTCTGGCCGGTCTGCATGGAGAGCGTGATGATGTTGTCGGCAAAGGCGGCGGACTCCTTCGTCATGGAGATCATGGCCTTTTCGACTTTTACGATCGCCGCCGCGACGGCAGCGAATGTACCAGCAAGCGCCAGGGACGACGCGTCAAGGCTCCCCATGGCGTTCAGGGAGGACTTCATGCCGTCCGGCAGCTGGATGCCGAGTTTGGAGGTCAGGCCGTTCACCACGTCGCCGAGGTTGCCCATCTCCTTGCCGGAGTCCGCGATCTTCTGCTTGTTCTCGTCAAACTGGTTGTTGAGGTTGTTCAGCTCAGCCTCGGCGTTGTTGAGGCTGGTCTGCCACTGCATGGTGCGCTTGTCGGCCTCGCCGTATTTCTCGGCGGACTGCTGCAGGGCAGCGCGGAGGTAGTCGAGCTTTTCGGTCTGCGTGGAGATCTTGCGCTCGAGCACGTCGTTTTTGGCGTTCAGCGCCTCGACGCTGTCGGCGTTCTGCGCGTAGGCCGACTGCACCTTGCGCATTTCCGAGTCCAGCACCTTCATGCCGCTGCCGATCTCGGAGATGGCCTGTTTGTATTCTTTTTCGCCCGAAAGCGTAAATCTTGTGTTGATGTTTGGCATATTATGTGCCTCCGTTGATGTAGGCGGACAGGCTCTGCGGCTCTTCCGGCTTTTTTGGCGGCTCCAGTGCGTCAAGCAGGAGCGTTATGCGGCGCGGGGACATGGTTTTCCAGAAATCCCGCTCCGGCAGATGCAGCCGGAAGAGCCAGATGGCAAGATAGCCGGGGAAATCAAAGCCGTTCGGCTTCGGTTCCCCCGGCTGTGTCAGTTTTTTTCGTCTTCCTGCGGTTTCGTTTCGGCCCCCGCGTTCTTCAATATTTCGGCCCGGACCAGCGGATAGATCAGCTTTCCGGCCTCTACAGTCTGCGTGAGCGTGAGCTTTCGCCCCAGCTGCTTCCGCGTAAATACCAGCGGCAGTCCGTTTTCATCGGTTATCCCCTGTGAATCCGCTGCGTCCGTCAGCATGCCGGCGAGAAACGCCAGCGTACTTTTGATCCCACGGACCCGATCCAGCGCCTGCACGAGATTTCCATCGTATTCGTCCTGCACGTATGCGATGGCGTTCATGTTGCAGGTCAGCCTGTACACCCGGCCTTCAAATTCATAGTCTACGGTTTCGAGCTTTGTTGTTTCCATCAGGCCTCACCCAGCTTCCCTTTGATCCAGGCAACGGCCTCCGCCGCGGTGTCGACGGTCTCGGTCTCGAGCAGCAACTCGTCGGCGGAATCGTCCGCGAGGAACTCGCCGGTCGTGGTCGGCGTGTTGAACTGGATGTTCTCGCCCTTGGTCTGGTAGGACAGCGAGGGCGGGCCGAACAGCGCTTTCGGCACCCAGACGCAGGTGTATTTGGTCACGCCGTCGATCTTATCCGGCGCGTAAAAGCCGACGCCAACATAGTTCGCGATGTCTTTTGCCGAAAATTTCAGATTTTCCTTGCTCGTATCGGATGTGCAGCCGTAGAGCATGGCCTGTGCGGCCTTTTTGATGTACTTTACAGCCAGCGAGATCGTTCCGCCGGTGGCAAGCTTGATATACTCGGCAAGCTTGGATTCCGCGTACAGGCGGCCCTCGGCGAACTTGAGTTCCAGCTGCGCGCTCATGGCGTCGCCGACGTCGGTCGGCTCTGTGTAGGTCACGGTGCCGGACGTGTTTTTATACTTTCCCGCCCGGATGCCGCGTAAGTCAAAACTAGGCATTTACAATAGGCCCCTTTCTTTCAGCTTTTGTGTGAGGATTTTTTCGAGTTCTCTGTCTACTTGTTTTGCCGCTTCTTGCGAGCCCTTCGTCCAGAAATACGTTCCGGTTATCCTTCCGTATTCCGGCCCGCGCCCGTAGTTCAAAATGAAAAGCACAGCCGCTTTTCGCTCGCCGTGCTTGTTTCTTCCAACAGCTGTTACCTGAATGTATGGTTCCCCGTATTTGTTTTCCCGGATCTTCGTTGGCTTGATGCTTTTGACATAGCCCTCCGTCGCAAATCCACTTTGCGCCACACGTTTTTTGATTTCAGCCGCTAGGATTTTGCCCGCCGCTGTCATGATCTCTTTTACCGTTTCTTCATCGAGAATGTCTGTGCCTTTCAGCGTTGCTAACATCCCGTCGATTCCGGATGTCTCGAATTTAGCCATATTCCGCGCCCTCCGTTTCGGCGATGAGCGCGATCTGCGTGCGGCCCGTCTCCTTGTCGTAGGTCTCCATGTCTACGGTAGCAATGTAGCCTGCGGCCTCCAGCGCGGCTTTTACGCGCTTTAAAAGCCCGGCGGCAAAGCCCTCGGCAAAGATGGAAACGGCGTACTG
>CAKUYG010000036.1 GCA_934702165.1 uncultured Bacteroidales bacterium
AGACCGCAGTGCTCGTGGACCAGTACAGCGAAGTTGAGATCCTCCCGGGCGTACACGCCAACGGGGCCCTATCCCTCGGTGAGAACATTGCCGACCACGGCGGACTCAGCATCGCCTACACCGCCCTCCACAACAAGCTTGCAGGCAAGGAACCTGCACCGATAGACGGATTCACCGCTGACCAGAGATTCTACATAGGTTATGCCCACCTCTGGGCACAGAACGCCACCGATGAGGAGAAGGCACGTCTTACCAAGCTCGATGTGCACTCCCTCGCGGAGAACAGGGTCAACGTGGCCGTGCGCAACTTCAAGACCTTCTTCGACGCTTTCGGCATCAAGGAGGGAGACCCGATGTGGAGGCCTGAAAGCGAAAGAGTAAGCATCTGGTAACATGAAAGCCGAAGGCTTCATAGCCGGACGGCTTCGATTCAAGGGAAGGGTGGCCGTCGCAGCGACGGCCATCTCTTTCTTTATCATAATCCTGTCCGTCTGCATCTCTGAAGGGTTCAGCAGACAGATACGCAAAGGCGCCGCAGACATCACGGGAGACATCCTGATAACAGACCGCGGCGGCAATTTCTTCGGAGTCACGGACCCCATAAGCGCGGAGCCGTCATTTGCAGAAAATGTAAAAGCCATACGTGGTGTGGAGAGTCTGGAGCCGATAATCTGCCGGACCGGCATAGTCCGCAAAGGAGATCAGATAAAGGGCGTGATGTTCAAGGGTACAGATGCTGACACCACCCGGATGGGCGCGAGAGTGCCTTCCGCCCTTGCCGCCCAACTTGACCTCAAGACAGGAGACAACCTTCAAGCATGGTTCATCTCCGACAAGATCAAAGTCAGGAAATTCAAAATCATAGAAATCTACGAGAGCCTCATCGACAGCGACGAGGGGCTGGTAATAAGGACAAGCGCCTCCGACATGCGCAGGCTCAACGGCTGGACCGATGCAGACGCGTCTGCACTTGAAGTCGGCCTTGCTCCGGCCTACAGAGGCCGCAGGACTATGGAAGAAGCCACAAGGCAGGTGGGGATGGCTGTAGCCGCAAGCACGGACGACGAGGAAAACGGCCTCGGAGCCCTGTCCGCCTCCGACAGGTTCCCGCAACTTTTCGACTGGCTCGACCTGATCGACTACAATGTGTTGGCGATTCTCGCTCTGATGACGGTCGTCGCAGGTTTCAACATGGTCTCCGGACTGCTGATACTTCTCTTCCGCAACATCTCGACCATCGGCACCCTGAAGACCCTCGGCATGAGGGACAGGGACATCGCCGGAGTGTTTCTCCGTGTCGGGGCAAGGATCAGCCTCAAAGGCATGCTGATCGGCAACGCGGCCGCCCTGCTTTTCTGCATTGTACAAGGATTGACCGGAATCATAAAACTGGATCCGGCCAACTATTTCATCTCATTCGTCCCGGTGAGCATAGATCCGCTGCGCATACTCCTTACTGACGCCGTAGCGTTCATCGCCATCCAGCTCCTTCTGCTCATCCCGTCACTGTTCATTTCGAAGATCGACCCTTCTTTGACTGTGAAAGCTGAATGATGGAGATGTTCTTCTTGGCCACATAGTCGTCAGGGTCAATCTTAAGGGCCTTCTTGTAGAATTTCATGGCCTTCTTGTCATTGCCCCGGGCCACCTGCCAGTACGATCCGATATTGTCTATGAACACGGTGTTGCGCGGATAGAGTTTGTTCATCCTCTGTGAAACCTTGAGAAAAAACTCATAACCCTGAGGCGTACCTATATAAAAAAAGCTGTAACAATACTCCCCCATCGCCTGGCAGAACACCTCATCGTCAGCAGGGCTCCCGTCCAGAGTCCACCCTTTTCCTTTCGATGAGGAATACCCGTCTATCAGAGAAATCAGCTCCTGGAATGCCATATCCGGACTTTCACCCTCATATTCAATCAGCCCCGTAATCTTGTAGAAACGGTAACGCAGTTCCCCCGGACGCAGCGATACGGCCTTGTCAATGGCCCTCATACCGTCAGCGTACAGCGAATCCACAAACAGCGGCACCTCGAAATAATTGACATCCCTGCCGAGCGAATCCTTGAGGCTCAACACCGGCGCTGCACCAAGATACTTCGCGCCTTCCTTCACCACAACCTGAGTTCCTTTGGATTTGGCAAAAAAGAAGTTGAAACGCGCGGCGTACATGTCCGGATCCTGAGGGCACGCTGCCTCCCACTTGTCTATTATGGTCTCGACACCCACACCCGCCGGACCGACATTGCGCACCTGACGCTCATAGGAAGCCTTGAAAGGGGCCGGGTCCGCATTCTGGGCAAACGCCTGCATGCATAGCAGGGCAAGAGCCATCACTGAAAAAACTTTCTTCATATTCTCATACGTTCACGTTCATAAGTATTCTGCGGCCTTTGGGCAGCAGGTTGTTGCACCTTGAGCCGATGTTCTTCACAAAACCGAGCGGGTGGCCGCCAAAAGTCACTACGTTGTAGCCTGGAGCCGCCCCGGCAAGGGACAGAGTGTCGCGGTGGAGATATTTCAGGGCCGTTTCCCTGTCCAGTTCCACGGAAGGATAGTCCCCGGCGTAGGCTATGCTCAATGCGTAATCGGGATCGGGGATAAAATCCCTGCCCTTGTTCTCTCCTTTATTCACTCCCGGCTCGCGCAGAGGATGCAGGCGCTCCAGATCAAAGGTGCGGGAGCGGCGCTGCGCTGATGTTTTCCTCAACGCACCGACCCACTGGCCTTCCCCGGGCACGGTTCCGGCACGGAGCAGGTTTCCCGCCCGGGTGACCTCCACCCCGTATCCCGGAAACTCGTCCAGCACCGGGTAAATATCCCCTCCGAGCTGAGCGGCGGTCCATTCCAGATTGGCATCGTTCTCCTCGTCCTCATAAGTGCAGGTTGAATATATCAGCACCCCGCCTTCCCTGAGTGCCGGCCATACATCGGCAAGGATACGCCTCTGACGCGCCGCACAAAGCTTCACCGTCTCGGGGCTCCACTCCTCGAGCGCCCTGGGATCCTTGCGGAACATCCCCTCCCCGCTGCACGGGACATCGGCCACGATCACGTCAAACCCACCCTCAAGACGGGAGAACGCCCCCGGGTCCACAGACGTCACCGCCACGCGGGGGTCGCCCCACCTGGCCACGTTGTCACACAGCACAGCGGCCCGCGCTTTCATCACTTCGTTGCTCACCAGCATGAAGTCATCCCCCTTCATTTCACGGCATGAGGCCGCGATGTCCGTGGTCTTTCCGCCCGGGGCCGCGCACAGGTCAAGCACCCTCAGGGGACCTGAAGACAAGACATCCGGAACAAGTTTGCGGAAAATATGCCCCACATACATGGCGGACGAGTCCTGGACATAGTAGCATCCGGCGTGGAAAAGGGGATCCAGAGTAAAAACCGGCCTGCTCTCCAGTATGCGCCCATAGCGGCTCCACGGTACAGTGGCGCCCTCCGGACCCGCGCATCCTTTGTACGGATTGAGCCGTATGGCGACTGAAGCCTGCGACATCAGAGCATGCCTTCCGGCATCTGCGGCATCCTGCCTTCGGAGATGTCCACGAGGGAATCCACTGCCTTGTCAAGAGCCTGCTGGATCTTGCCTCCCAGCATGGTCTTCATCATGAAATTGAGATTGGCGTCAAGCACAATGCTGAAATCCGTCTTTCCCGGGAGAGGTGACAGATCGAAGTGAAGGACTCCGACGAACTCCACCGGAGACTCCGTGCTTATTATCCGGATCAGGCGGTAAGGCTGCCTCTCGTCGATCTTGACGGCAATGCTGAAACCCTGGACCGTGACTTTCAGGTTGTCGTAGTCGGCTGTGATCTCAGCCTTCTGCTGCTCGGGCATGAGCCTTGTGAAGTTGCTCATGTCACAGAATGCCATGTACAGTTCTTCCGGAGATTTGGACACCTGGCCGTGCTTGCTCGTATAGTGTGCTGTCATATATCGTGTATCGTGTTATTTTGTTAATTTTGCACAGATGCAAATATAATCATTTTCCGATGCACAGGATATACTTCGAGAAGCGCTGCATAATCATCTGCGGGCCCGACGAACAGGCCCTCTCAGACCCGAACTCCGTCGAATTCCATTTCGGGGAAAACATCGGCATACACTCCCTGGTGGCCATGTTCGAAGCCTCGCAATCGCTCAGCCGCATTTATATTCCCACCGACGACACTGAATGGATGTACCGCAAGGTCTGCGCCGAATTCCGTGAAGTGGATGCGGCGGGCGGTCTCGTGTCCAACCGTCGCGGGGACTACCTTCTAATACGCCGCGGAGGCCTTTGGGACCTGCCCAAAGGACATCGCGAACAGGGCGAGGACATCACGGTGACAGCTCTTCGCGAGGTCAGGGAGGAGACAGGCGTCGACCAGCTGGAGCTCGGGGACCTCATCTGCATCACGGACCACTGCTACCTGCGTGACGGAAAATGGCACCTCAAGCACACATGGTGGTACAACATGCTCTACACCGATCCGGTAGACCTGACCCCGCAGCGCGAAGAGGACATCACCAAGGCGGCCTGGGTAGCGAAGTCCAGCCTGCCTTCTTACCTGAAGAACACCTTCCCTTCCATAGTCGAAGTGTTCCGCGAGGCGAAAGTGTGAAACTTTTTGTCTGATTTGTCCGTATAGAGTTAGTATATAATTACGGATCAGACATGAAACTCTCACAATTCAATTTCGACCTGCCCAAGGAAAGCATCGCCACAGAACTGATGCCCGAAGTCAACGGACACACACAGTGGAGGGACGAGTGCCGTCTGATGGTGCTCCACAAGGACAGCGGCGAGATCGAGCACCGCAAGTTCAAAGACATCATTGACTATTTCGGCAAGGGCGACCGCTTCGTACTCAACGACACCAAGGTCTTCCCCGCCAAGCTTCTGGGCAAGAAGGAGAAGACGGGAGCCGACATAATGGTGTTCCTGCTCAGGGAGCTGAACAAGGAACAGCGGCTTTGGGACGTGATTGTGGATCCGGCCCGCAAGATCCGTATCGGCAACAAGCTGTATTTCGGCGACGATGACAGCATGGTGGCGGAGGTCATCGACAACACCACTTCCCGCGGAAGGACGCTGCGCTTCCTGTATGACGGCCCGTATGAGGAGTTCAAAGAGGCCCTTTTCAGCCTGGGCAAGACACCTGTCCCTGAATGGGTCAAGGAAAACCCTGACGAAAGGGATGCAGTGGAGTTCCAGACCATCTTCGCCGCACACGAAGGAGCAGTCTCCGCCCCCGCCGCAGGCCTCCATTTCAGCCGCGAACTCTTCAACAGGATGATCCTCAAGGACATCGACAAGACGTTCATCACCGTTCACATGGGCATAGGCCACTTCCGTACAGTAGATGTGGAAGACCTTTCCAAGCACAAGATGGACGGCGAGAGGTTCATCATCTCCGAGCAGGCCGCCGATGAGATCAACTCCACCAAGAGGGCTGGCCACAAGATCTGCGCGGTCGGAGTCACAGTCATCCGCGCCCTTGAGACCAACGTCACCACGGAGAACGAGGTAAGGCCGGCTGACAGTTGGACCAACAAGTTCATCTTCCCTCCGTACAATTTCTCCATCCCGGATGCGATAGTGTCCAACTTCCACCTGCCGGAATCCACGATGCTGATGACCGTGGCGGCGTTCGGAGGTTTTGACAAGGTGATGAACGCCTACAAAGTCGCCCTGGAGGAAGGCTACAAATTCGGCCCTTACGGGGACGCGATGCTTATCATATAAAAAATCCTGCCTATCTTTGTCCACAACTTGA
Source organism: uncultured Bacteroidales bacterium (assembly GCA_934702165.1). GTDB lineage: Bacteria > Bacteroidota > Bacteroidia > Bacteroidales > UBA932 > Cryptobacteroides. Next base: position 5,770 of record CAKUYG010000036.1, read on the forward strand.
ATTATGAGGAATGGACAAAGATCAGCTCCGGCATGCCAGCGCGATAGCGCTCAATGCCATCTTCGGCAACAGGCCGCGCATCGCGGCACAGATAGCGGAGACTTTCTCCTCGGCAGAGGAAATTTTCTCCCTGACGGAAAAAGAACGCACAGAACTTTTCGGACCGTGGTCAAGATTCAGCACCCGTCCGCTTGTGGACACCCTCGAAGCGGCGCACAGAGAATACCTTGACCTGTCCTCACGTGGTGTCAGTTTCATAAGCATCTTCGACACCCGGGCATATCCCCCGCTTCTGAGGGATTGTCCGGATGCTCCGCTGCTCCTGTATGTTCGGGGTGAACCGTCAGTACTCCTCAACCCTCACCCGGTCTCGATAGTCGGTACACGTGACATGGACAGCTACGGCCGTGACTGGTGCACAAAGACCGTCAGAGGCCTGGCCGACGCTCCGGAAAAGCCTCTGATTGTCAGCGGACTGGCTTTCGGGGTGGACATCACGGCACACATGGCCGCACTTTCTTGCGGACTTCCCACCGTTGCGGTCATTCCCGTCGGTATAGAAAAGATCTATCCACCAAGCCACGCCACTGCCGCAGACAGGATCACCGCCGCCGGCGGAGCCGTCATCACCGACTACCCTCCGGGGACAATCCCCATGCCTTACAACTTCTTGCGCCGCAACCGCATCATAGCGGGGCTCTCCGCCGCGACCCTGCTGGTCGAATCCCGCCGCAGAGGCGGCGGCATGATGACCGCCCGCCTCGCCTCCGGCTACGGCAGGACGGTACTTGCCATTCCAGGACGTCTGGACGACCCAAGATCAGAAGGGTGCAACGCCTTGATCTCTGAAAAAATCGCCGAAGTCTGCTGCGGGAGCGCTTCGCTGATTGAAGCCATCGGCCTGACTTCACCTGGCAGACGCAAGGCTCCTGTAATTGAAGACATCCTGCGGGAAAAGTTCGCCGGGCACATAGACGGGGACGGCATGCGCACGCTGCTGAAAGTCCTCTCCACCATCAGGACACACCGGGACATCACCGTCAGCGAGCTGGCCGGGACGCTCGGCATGGGCTACCCCGATGTCTCCCGCGCCGTGTGCATGCTGGAAACCGAGGGGCTGATACGCACCGATGTGCTCCAGAGATGTAGCACGAATGTCAATTTTGTTTAATTTTGCACCGTATGGAATTCATCGACACTCATACGCACAACTCCGATGAGGCCTATCTGGGCTGCGAAGACGAGGTGATCCTCCGGGCGGAGCAGGCAGGGATAAAAGCCATGATACAGGCCGACATCGACTCCAAAGAAAGGGCCAGGATGCACGAGCTCAGTTCAAAGCATCCCGGCTTGCTATATAATATGCTCGGCCTGTACCCGGGTTCCGTGGACAAAGGATGGCGCGACGAGATCGATGCCCTCCTGCAGTGGAAAGACAGCGGCCCCGTGGCCGTCGGCGAGATAGGCCTTGACTACCACTTCGGCACAGAGTTCAAAGAAGAGCAGAAAGAAGCGTTCCGCACCCAGCTGGAACTCGCGTCAGAGTGGGATCTGCCGGTCAACATACACCTGCGTGACGCCACTGATGATTTCTTCGCCATCATGGAAGACTGCCGGCATCTGCACCTTAGGGGCAACCTTCACGCATTCAGCGGAAGCGTCGAGACTTTCGAAAGGCTCGCACGGTTCGGAGACTGGTATGTGGGGATCGGCGGAGTCGTCACCTTCAAGAAATCCAAGATCGGAGAAGACATCAGCAAGATACCCCTTGAGCGCATCCTCCTGGAGACGGACGCCCCGTACCTGACCCCTGTACCGCACAGAGGAGAGCGCAACGAAAGCGCCTTCCTGCCGCTCATTGCGGAATTCATCGCCGCACGCAAGGGGATCTCCACAGAAGAAGTCGCCCGAGCCACCACCTCAAACGCAAAACAACTCTTCGCGATATGATGTTCAATCTCTTCAAGAAAGCAAAGTCACGCAGGTCAGCCGTACTCCTCATCTACACCGGCGGCACCATCGGCATGAAGGAAGACCCGACCGACGGCACCCTCAAGCCCTTCGACTTCAGCGCCCTTATGGAAGAAGTCCCGGAGCTGCGCAAATTCGGCCTGGACATCGACACATACAGTTTCTCTCCCATCATCGACTCCTCGGATGTCGAGCCTTCGCTCTGGCAGTCGCTTGCGACTCTGATACGGGAAAAGTACGATGAATACTTGGGGTTCGTGATCCTGCACGGCACGGACACCATGGCCTATAGCGCCTCTGCCCTGAGCTTCATGCTTGACAACCTTGACAAACCTGTCATCTTCACCGGAAGCCAGCTCCCGGTAGGGCAGCCCCGCACCGACGGCAAGGAGAACCTCATATCCGCTGTGGAGATCGCCACAGCAAGGGACATCCAGGGCCGCGCCATTGTGCCTGAGGTCTGCATCTACTTCAACTCCAAGCTCCTGCGCGGCAACCGCAGCACCAAGATCAACGCCACCGGCTTCGATGCGTTCAACTCCCCCAACTACCCTCCCCTCGCTACAGCCGGCATAAGCATTAAGTACAACAGCAGTTACATACACTACCCGCAGAGCAGCCACAAGGCATTCGTCATACACACAGAGCTCGACACCCGTGTATCGATCCTCAAAATCCACCCTGGCATCACCGAACAGGCAGTACGGGACATCCTTCTTGGCAGCGGCACCAGAGCGGTGATACTTGAGACCTACGGGGCAGGCAACGCCATCTCCAAGAACTGGTTCATCCGCATAGTACGGGAGGCCGACCGGATGGGCAAAGTGCTTCTCAATGTCACACAATGCCTTAGCGGCGACGTCAACATGGATCTCTACGCTACGGGGCGGCATCTCAAGGACGCCGGCGTGATCTCGGGGCATGACACCACCACTGAAAGCGCCCTTGGAAAGCTCTTCTATCTGATGGGCAGCTACAGTGACAATGCCAAGGTCAAAGAGCTTCTGGAGATGAATCTGAAAGGCGAAATCTCAAAATAAATATTGAATAATGAAATTTAATTGCTAAATTGCGCTGATTTTAGACATTAGAAAATAATTATTACAACTAATACATTATTAAAGTTCATTATGAAAAAGTTTTTCATGTTTTTGGCAGTTGCCGGCCTGATGGCTTTCTCTGCCGATGTAGCTTCCGCTCAGGAGGATTCAGCCCCTGCGGCTTCCGAGGTTACCAGCCTTGCTGACCTCACCGCCGCCCAGCCAGAGGTTCCGCTTCACCAGGCCCTCAAGACCAAATTCATCGAAGGTGGTCCTGAGTTCATGTCCCTGATCATCCTCTGCCTCATCCTCGGACTTGCTCTCTCCATCGAGCGTATCCTTTACCTCACATTCTCAAAGACCAACACCAAGAAGCTCCTCGCTGACGTGGAGAAGGCTCTTGCCAACGGCGGCATCGAGGCTGCCAAGGACGTATGCCGCAACACTCGCGGGCCTGTAGCCAGCATCTTCTACCAGGGTCTGCTCCACTACGATCAGGGAATCGATGTTGTTGAGAAGACTGTAGTTTCTTACGGCTCAGTACAGATGAGCGAGATGGAGAACGGACTTTCATGGATTTCCCTCTTCATCGCCATCGCCCCTTCTCTCGGATTCCTCGGAACCGTTATCGGTATGATCGAGGCCTTCGATGCCATCCAGGCTGCCGGTGACATCTCACCTAACGTCGTTGCCGGAGGTATGAAGGTCGCCCTTATCACTACCGTAGGCGGTTTGATCGTTGCGATGATTCTTCAGGTATTCTACAACTACATCCTTTCCAAGATTGACAACATCACCATCGACATGGAGGATTCTTCAATCTCACTCGTGGATGTACTCACGAAATACGCCCAGAAGAAATAATTTTGCAAACAGACAATCATGAAACTCAACAAATTGTTCAAATGGTGCATGGTGGCTCTCATCGTCATCAGTGCAGCTCTCGTCGTCTGGGGCTTCTCTGCAGGCTTCAAGACCAATGACGGGCTTGCGACTGATGTGCTGATCTACTGGGCATACGCGATGGTCGGCCTCGGGCTCGTGTTCTGGGTCGTACTGGGCGGCATCATGAGCGTAAAAGCCAATCCGAAGGCCCTCGTAAAGGGAGGCATCGTTCTGGCCGGTATCGTCGTGATCGTCCTTGTCGCATATTTCCTGGCACCTGCACACCCTGCATTCGGCAGGGAGGGGATGGATTCCGTCTCCACGCTCAAGCTTACTGATACCATGCTCAACCTCACGTATTTCGCTGGTGTGGCTGCCATCGTGGCCATCATCGCCGGCGAGATCCGTCTGGCTATCAACAATAGGAAATAATCATTATGTCCAGCAAGAAAACACCTGCAATCAATTCAAGTTCTACCGCGGACATAGCCTTCCTGCTTCTGTGCTACTTCCTCATGACTACAACCATGGGATCACAGACAGGTCTGGCCCGTCGTCTGCCTCCTATGCCGGCTGAAAACCAGAAGGCACAGGACCAGAAGGTGAACCGCCGCAACATCATCGTTGTGAGGATCAACTCTGCGGATAGGATTTTTGCCGGAGGTGACGTTCTTGATGTGAGTCAGGTCAAGGATAAGGTCAAGAACTTCTTGACCAACCCTCTGAACGACCCTTCTCTCCCGGAGAAGGAAGTCAAGGAAATCGAGGGACTCGGAGCATATCCTGTTTCAAAGGGAGTCATCTCCCTTCAGAACGACCGCGGTACCAGCTACCGCGCATACATCGCTGTTCAGAACGAGCTCATGAAAGCCGTCAACGAACTCCGTGATGAGTTCTCCCAGAGCCACTATGGATGCAAGTTCATAGCTCTCGACGAGGAGAAGCAGGATATTGTGAAGAAGGCCATCCCTTCCAACATTTCAGAGGCCGAACCTAAGGATATTGGAAAAAGAAGATAAAGGAGGACTGAAGTATGTCAATGTTCAAGAAAGAAGGGAAGAAAGACGTCCCTGCAATCGCATCGAGCTCGCTCTCCGATATCGTCTTCATGCTCTTGTTCTTCTTCATGGTCACAACGCAGCTGCGTGAGACCGAGAACAAGGTCATGGTAAACATCCCAGAGGCTTCCGAAGTCACAAAACTTGTGAGGAAGGATCTCAACTCGTACATCAATATCGGAACCCCTATCAAGTCCCTTCAGGCCCAGTATGGTACTGAAGCACGTATCCAGCTGAACGACTCGTTCAGAACTACAGCTGAGATCCGTGACTTCGTAGCTGCTGAGCGTGACTCCAAGAGTGAGGCTGACCGTCAGTTCATGACCATCAGCATCAGAGCGGACCAGGATGTCAGAATGGGTATCGTGACCGATGTGAAGCAGGAGCTCAGAAGATGCTCCGCACTGAGGATCATGTACTCTGCAAGAAAGCCGTCAGAATAATCATCTGCGGCCAAGATTATAGAAGCAGCCCCCTTTGATGAGGGCTGCTTTTTTAAAAGTCATTCACAACCAAGAAGATGGAATTACTTCGCACCAAAGTCAAAGACCTGCTCGCCATGCCTGCAGGACAGGATGTCCTTGCGAAAGGATGGGTAAGGACAAAGAGAGGAAATAAGGAGATAGCGTTCATCGCACTCAACGACGGCTCGACCATCAAAAACGTGCAGATCGTTGTGGACAAGAACCCGGAGACTGAACCGCTGCTCGCAAAGATCAGCACCGGTGCGTGCATCGGTGTGGAAGGGAAACTCGTTGAATCCGTCGGAAGCGGACAGACGGTCGAGATAAAGGCCGGCAAGATCGTAATCTACGGAGAATGCGACCCGATGCGCTACCCTCTCCAGAAGAAAGACACCTCACTCGAATACCTGAGAACAGTTGCACACATGCGCCCGAGAACCAATACTTTCGGGGCGATATACCGACTGAGGAGCCAGATGGCGTTCGCCATACACGAGTACTTCCACTCCAAAGGCTTTGTCTACCTCAACACCCCGCTCATCACCGCCGCAGACGCTGAAGGTGCCGGGCAGATGTTTCAGGTAACCACACTGGACCTGAACAACGTCCCGAAAAACAAGAAAGGCGAGCCGGACTACACCAAGGATTTCTTCGGCAAGCAGGCAAGCCTCACGGTGAGCGGACAGCTCGAAGGCGAACTTGGAGCCACCGCGCTTGGAGAGATCTACACATTCGGGCCGACCTTCCGCGCCGAGAACTCCAATACTCCGCGTCACCTTGCCGAGTTCTGGATGATCGAGCCGGAGATGGCGTTCTACGACATAAAGGACAACATGGATCTGGCCGAGGACTTCATCAAGCACCTCGTCAAGTATGCTCTCGACAACTGCGCCGACGACATCCAGTTCCTCAACGACCGCTACGACCCAGAACTCATCGACAGGCTCAAAGGCGTGATCAGCACAGAGTTCGTCCGTCTTGAATACACCGAGGGCATCAAGATCCTCGAGCAGGCCGTCAAGGACGGCGTCAAGTTCGAATACCCTGTCTACTGGGGAGTCGATCTCCAAAGCGAACACGAGAGATATCTGGTCGAGAAGCACTTCGGCAAGCCGGTCATCCTTACCGGTTACCCGAAAGACATCAAGGCCTTCTATATGAAGCAGAACGAGGACGGCAAGACAGTGCGTGCCATGGATGTGCTCTTCCCTAAGATCGGTGAGATCATCGGCGGTTCAGAAAGAGAGGCCGACCTTCAGAAACTGGAGAACCGCATCAGCGAACTCAAGATGAGCCGGCGCACCCTGGAATGGTACATCGACACCAGGCGCTTCGGAAGCTGCCCTCACAGCGGCTTCGGGCTCGGTTTCGAGAGACTGCTTCTCTTCATCACCGGCATGGCTAACATCCGCGACGTCATACCGTTCCCGCGCACCCCGAAGAACGCAGAATATTAGGCCATGCTCGTAATTGGAATAGCCGGCGGATCAGGCTCCGGCAAAACAACTGTGGTAAAGGCCATCACCGAGAGGCTCAAAAACGAGAAGGTAGTGGTCATACCTCAGGACTCCTACTACAAAGATTCAAGCGATCTCACAGACGAGGAGAAGAGAGTCTACAACTTCGACCATCCCAACGCGATAGACTGGGAGCTCCTGTGTGCCCAACTCGCTGAACTGAAAAAAGGCAGAAGCGTCAGACAGCCCGTATATTCTTACATTTCCTGCTCGCGCTCCAAGACAGAGACGGTTGCAGTAGAGCCGGGAGATGTGATCATAATAGAGGGCATCCTGATTTTCACCTGCGAAGAGCTGCGCAAGCAGATGGACGTGAAGATTTTCGTGGATGCTGATGACGACGACCGACTGATGAGGGTCATGGCCCGCGACATCACCGAACGTGGCAAGGATGTACGCTGGGTGATAGAGCGCTACTCACGCACCGTGAAACCGATGTACCTCCAGTTCATCGAGCCGAGCAAACGCTACGCCGACATCATCATCCCGCAGGGCGGACACAACAAGGTGGCGATCGACATCATCACCAACACCATCGAGAAATCCCTCAAGGAAGAGAAAAAGGAAAGCAAGTGAAATTCAAGCACATACCGGAAGAGGACAAAGCAGGGCTATATCTTACCGTAATCATTCATCTCGCGATACTGATAGTCCTGCTCGTCTCCGGTATAGGCTATTCCCTGCACCACCAGGACAGTTTCGTGATCGATTTCAGCCACCAGGACGAAATCGAGAAGATGCAGCAGGAGATAGACCGTCTCCAGAAAGAAGCCGCATTCAAGGAGAGTGTGAGCGAAAAACTCCAGAAGCTCCTGTCTGACAACGGGGTGAGCAGCACCGCATCGCAGGTGAAGAATGTGGCCGTGGACCGCGGAGCCCTCAAGGACGACAGGGGCACAGACGCAGACGAGCTGTACAAGGAAGCCGAGAGGCTCCAGCAGGAACTGAAAGGAGGCTATGAGATCCCCGATGAGGACAACGCCTCCCTCCCGCAGAAATCAGAATCGGCAAAACAAGGCAAAACGCAGAACTACAGTGGCCCGTCTGTGGTCTCTTACGAACTGTCGGGACGCAAAGCAAGCAGCCTCCCCATTCCAGCCTACCGTTGCATGGGCGGGGGTCAGGTAAAAGTATTGATTACGGTCAACCCGAAAGGCCAGGTCATCGCCGCCAAAGTTGACGAGACCGCCTCATCCGAAGACCGCTGCCTGCGCTCCTTCGCCATCAGGGCCGCAAGACTCTCCAGATTCTCCATGAAAGCCGATGCCGCACCCAAACAGGGAGGCTACATCATCTACGAGTTCATCGCGCAGTGACACGGCTTCAGCACAGCGTAAGGTGACAGAACGAAATCCTGTTGGCTTTCTCTCATAGCCACTTTTGAACTTATAAAAAACTTTCGCAGAGTCCTTGCCTTTTCAGTATTTTTCGATATTTTTGCCTAAAACAGCCACCTTCATGAAGACTATAACCAGAATTATTTTTACCATTTCGGCACTTGCGCTGCCGCAGGTCATGCATGGCCAGATGAGCGCCGGAAATGAACCACAACGTCCGTCGGCCGAC
>CAKUYG010000037.1 GCA_934702165.1 uncultured Bacteroidales bacterium
GTCAAGATGCGTCTGGACTCACCCGACGGAGACAACGGTTTCCCTGGAGCTGTGACCGCTTTTGTGACATTCACCCTTACAGAGGACAACAAGGTGGACATCAGTTACAGCGCCACGACCACCGCCCCGACAGTGATCAACATGACCAACCACTCGTATTTCAATCTCAGCGGGGACCCTTCCCGCAGCATCGTTGAAGACAGCCTGTATGTCAACGCCTCAGAGTATACGCCGATCGACCGCTTCAGCATTCCGCTGGGGGAGAATGTTCCTGTCAAGGGCACTCCTATGGATTTCACAACTATGCACAAGATCGGAGACAGGATCAATGATACCTCCGATGAGCAGATCCGCAACGGCAGCGGCTACGACCACAACTGGGTGCTTGACACCAAAGGTGATGTGAGCAAGGTGGCGGCCTCGCTCTACTGCCCATTGACAGGCATTGCGATGGACGTTTATACAAATGAGCCCGGCATTCAGGTATATACAGGTAATTTCCTTGACGGCAGCATAAAGGGCAAGGGTGGTGTCACCTACCAGAAGAGAGCGGCGATCTGCCTTGAGACCCAGCATTATCCGGACAGTCCCAACAGGCCGCAGTGGCCTTCCACGGTACTCCGTCCTGGGGAGACCTACAGCAGCCGCTGTATATATGCGTTTTATACCAGATAATCAGGAAGATGGGGGTATTTCAACAGATAGCCTCTTCAGGCTTCAGGACGGTTGATCTTGTCATCGTTCTTGTATATCTTGTGGTGCTTGTGTCTCTCGGGCTTTTCCTTGGACGTAACAAGAAAGGCCAGCAGAAGAGCGCCAATGACTATTTTCTTGCGGGCAACAGCCTAACATGGTGGGCTGTGGGAGCCTCTCTGATCGCAGCCAACATCTCGGCAGAACAGTTCATCGGAATGTCCGGCACCAGCTATGCCGACGGCATAGCCACGGCAGCATACGAGCTCATGGCCGCTGTCACTCTTGTCGTAATCGGCAAGTTCCTCCTGCCTATAATGCTCAAACGCAAGATCTTCACAATCCCGCAGTTCCTCCGCGAGCGCTATACGGATGGTGTGGGACTTGCATTCTCGATACTATGGCTTTTCCTTTATGTGTTTGTGAACCTGACTTCCGTAGCCTGGCTCGGGGCTCTTGCCATAGAGCAGATCCTTGGTCTGCAAGGCGCGACTCTTGTCATGGGAAGTTTCTCCATCTCGATGAGGATGGTGATCGTGCTGCTTCTCTTCATCATAGCGGGAATTTATTCCATATATGGTGGTCTTGCATCTGTGGCATGGACGGATGTGCTTCAGGTGTTCTTCCTTGTGGGAGGCGGTCTAGTGACAGCGTTCTTCGCATTGGAGGCTGTGGGAGAGGGGGCCGGAGCCATGGCCGGTCTGCAAAATATCTTCACGGACCTCACCAGCGGAGAGCATCTTAACGACAGCCACATGCATCTTGTGATCCAGCAGAGTCACGGGGCGAGCGCTTTCGCTAATGTTCCGGGTATCGCGGCTGTAGTCGGAGGCGTTTGGCTTACCAACTTAGGCTACTGGGGATTCAACCAATACATCATCCAGAAAGGGCTCGCCGCCAAAAGCGTTGAGGAAGCCCAGAAAGGTCTGGTGTTCGCCGGATTCCTCAAGATCCTCATCCCGTTCATCGTGGTGCTTCCAGGTATCTGCGCCTACTACATCTCTCTGCGCCCTGAACTTCTCAGCGGCCTGCAGGGTTCGATCAATGTGGCTGACGACGCTTATCCGTGGCTTGTCCGCAATTTTACCCCGACCGGGGTCAAGGGCCTGACTTTCGCAGCTCTTGCGGCCGCCATCATATCTTCTCTGGCTTCCATGTTCAACAGTACTTCCACCCTCTTCACGATGGACATATACAAGAAGTACATCAACAAGGAGGCCTCAGACAAGAAGCTTGTCCGTGTCGGACGTTTCACCTCGCTTGCAGCGCTGGTGATCGCCGCCATTGCGGTGGAGCCTCTCCTCGGCAGCCTTGACCAGGCGTTCCAGTATATTCAGGAGTACTCCGGTTTCATCTATCCTGGCATAATCGTAGTCTTCGGACTCGGCCTTCTCTGGAAGCGTGCCTCAAGCCGTGCTGCGGTATGGACCGCCATTATCACCATCCCTCTCGGGGTGTTGTTCAAGATTTTCCTTGGCGGAGTACCGTTCCAGCTCAGGGCCGGATACATCTTCATCATCCTGCTCGCTTTCTTCGTGCTCATGTCGCTGGTTGACAAGAAATTCGTCTCTGTTGAACTTCCTGCGGAAAAGGATCGTGAGACTATGGTCAAGTGGGCCCGCAGGATGGGGGGTGCCGGACTGTTCTTCGTGCTTCTCGCTCTCGTGGTGATAATATGGGGCGCCATGCTTCCTGTTTCTGCCACTCCGGAGAACAACTTCATCGCATATCTCAACGACATCGGCTTCCAGGCCTTCATCTTCTTCGGTGTGCTCGTAGGAGGTCAGGCCATCTGGCTCTACAGCGATGCCCGTGACAAGAAGGCTGATCCGAAGGCACTGCCTGTCGATCTGAAGATGTTCCATACATCTAAGTCATACAATATCTGGTCAGTCGTGATCTTTGTCATAGTCGCTGTACTCTATATCCTTCTTTGGTAATATGTTAGAAGAACTGAAAGAAAAAGTATGCCGTGCAAATCTTGACCTGGTCAAGCACGGTCTGGTCCTGTTCACCTGGGGCAATGTGTCTGCCATTGACCGTGCCAGCGGGCTCGTGGTGATTAAGCCCTCCGGCGTGAGCTACGACAATATGAAACCCTCTGATATGGTTGTGGTCGACCTTGACGGAAAGGTTGTTGAGGGCGATCTGAACCCTTCATCCGACACCCCGACGCATGTGGTGCTGTACAAGGCTTTTCCCCAGATCGGAGGAGTGGTGCATACGCATTCCACCTATGCGACATCCTGGGCCCAGGCGGGCCTGGACATTCCGAACATAGGAACGACGCATGCAGACTATTTCCACGATGCGGTGCCATGCACCCCGGACATGAGCGAAGCGGAAGTCACGGGAGACTACGAACTCGAGACCGGCAAAGTGATAGTGCGCCGATTCGAGGGGCTCAACCCGGTCCATACGCCGGGGGTGCTTGTCAAGAACCATGGTCCGTTCACCTGGGGCAAGGATGCTGACGGCGCGGTCTACAATGCTGTGGTTCTCGAGCAGGTCGCCAAAATGGCCTATATCTCATTCGGGATCAATCCCAATCTAACAATGAACCCGCTGCTCATCGAGAAGCATTTCTCCCGTAAGCACGGGCCTGGAGCATATTATGGACAAATAAAAAAGAAATAAGAATATGGTTAAAGCATTTGAAAATCTTGAAGTATGGTTCGTGACCGGGGCGCAGCTCCTCTATGGCGGAGACGCGGTAGTGCAGGTGGACGGACATTCGCAGAAAATGGTGGACGGTATGAACGCATCCGGCATCCTTCCTGTCAAGCTTGTGTATAAGGGGACAGCCAACTCTTCAGCTGAGGTTGCTGATGTGATGGGCAGGGCTGAGGCCGAGCCGAAGTGCATCGGCGTCATTGCATGGATGCACACGTTCTCTCCGGCCAAGATGTGGATACATGGTCTGCAGAAGCTGCGCAAGCCTCTTCTTCATCTGCATACCCAGTTCAACGAGGAAATTCCTTGGGACACAATGGACATGGACTTCATGAACCTCAACCAGAGCGCACACGGCGACAGGGAGTTCGGACATATTCTCGCGCGTATGCGCAAACCTCACAAGACAGTCGTAGGATATTGGAAGGATGCGCGTACTCTTGAGCGTATTGCCGTCTGGGAGAGGGTCGCTGCCGCTTGGGCTGATGCGCAGGACTGCCGTGTGATCCGTTTCGGTGACCAGATGAACAATGTGGCTGTGACCGACGGCGACAAGGTCGAGGCTGAGATGAGGCTCGGCTACCATGTCGATTATATGCCGTTCAGCTCTGTGATGCCTTATTTCGATTCTGTGGCTGATGCTGACGTGGATGCCCTTGTAGGTGAGTACTTCAGTCTTTATGACCACGATGCCTCTCTGGAGGACAAGTCCACGGTCGCCTATAAAAAGGTCTGGAACTCCGCCAAGGCCGAACTTACCCTTCGCGCGGTCCTCGAGGATACGGGTGCCAAGTGCTTCACCACCAATTTCGATGACCTCGGTGATGTGGATGTGGAGAAGACCGGCCGCGGTTTTGATCAGATCCCGGGGCTTGCTTCACAGCGCCTGATGGCTGAAGGTTACGGCTTCGGCGCGGAAGGTGACTGGAAGACTGCCGCCCTTTACCGTACCGTATGGTATATGAGCCAGGGTCTCGAGGGAGGATGCTCTTTCCTTGAGGACTACACTCTGAATTTCGACGGGGAACGCTCCGCCATCCTGCAGTCCCACATGCTGGAAGTCTGCCCTCTCATCGCCGCTTCACGCCCTCGTCTTGAGGTACATGAACTCGGCATCGGGGTGCGCAAGACGCCTACGGCCCGCCTTGTCTTCACAAGCAAGACCGGCAGTGGAATTACAGCTACAATAGTCGATATGGGCAACCGCTTCCGCCTCATCGCGGCTGATGTCGAGTGCATCAAACCGAAGCCTCTTCCTAAGCTGCCTGTGGCGTCCGCGCTTTGGATACCGAAGCCTGATTTCGAGGTGGGAGCCGCCGCATGGATCATCGCGGGAGGCACCCATCATTCTGCATTCTCCTATAGCCTGACTTCCGAGTACTGGGAGGACTATGCCGAGATCGCCGACATCGAGATGCTCCATATCAACGAGAAGACCACCGTCACGGAATTCAAGAAGGAGGTCCGTTACAATGAGATCTATTACATGCTCGATAAAGCCCTGAAATAATGGACGCACTCAAAGCCAAAGAACTTGTCGCTTCCGGCAAGGCCATATTGGGCATCGAACTTGGCTCCACCAGGATAAAGTCCGTCCTCATAGGCTCGGACAATCATCCGGTGGCGCAGGGAAGCCATACCTGGGAAAACCAACTGGTGGACGGGTTGTGGACATACAGCATAGATGATATCTGGGCCGGGCTCCAGGCTTCGTATGCCGATCTGTGCAGTGACGTCCGCTCCCGTTATGGTGTGGATGTGGACAGGCTCGCCGGTATCGGCATAAGCGCCATGATGCACGGATATATGCCTTTTGGGAAGGACGGTAAAATACTTGTGCCTTTCAGGACCTGGCGCAACACCAACACCGGACGTGCGGCGTTGGAGCTTTCCGAACTCTTCAAGTTCAACATTCCGCTACGCTGGAGCATATCGCATCTGTATCAGGCGATACTTGATGGCGAGGAACATGTCGGTAAGATAGATTTTCTCACGACTCTTGCGGGTTATATCCATTGGCAGCTCAGCGGACGCAGGGTTCTCGGAATCGGCGATGCGTCCGGAATGTTGCCGGTGGATTCCGCTGCCGGCGACTACTCTGAAGAGATGATCGAAAAGTTCGATGCCCTTGTGGAATCGAAGGCATACCCGTGGAAATTACGCGATATCCTCCCGAAAGCGCTCAAAGCTGGAGAAGATGCCGGATACCTTACGGAAGCGGGCGCCATGAAACTTGATCCAAGCGGAAAACTCAAGGCTGGAGTTCCGATGTGTCCTCCGGAAGGGGATGCTGGCACGGGGATGGTTGCGACCAATGCGGTACGCAAACGTACAGGCAACGTGTCCGCCGGCACGTCATCTTTCTCCATGATTGTCCTTGAACACGAACTGTCGCGTCCATATGAGGTTATCGACATGGTGACCACTCCTGACGGCAGTCCTGTGGCTATGGTGCATTGCAATAACTGCACATCGGAATTCAATGAGTGGGTAAGACTTTTTGCTGATTTCCAGAGCCTTCTTGGTGTGCCCGCCGATGAGTCGAAACTGTTTTCGATGCTTTTCAACCATGCTCTTGAGGGTGATCCGGACTGCGGCGGCCTCGTGGCTTACAACTATGTATCAGGTGAGCCCGTGACAGGTTTTTCCGACGGGCGCCCGCTGTTTGTCCGTTCCGCTTCTGACCGTTTCAACCTTGCAAACTTTCTGCGTGCCCAGCTTTTTGCCGCAGTCGGAGTTCTCAAGGTCGGCAACGACATACTCTTCAGGGAAGAGAAGGTGGAAGTGGACAGGATTTCTGCACACGGCGGATTCTTCAAGACCCCTGAAGTCGGTCAGCGTATCCTCGCCGCGGCTCTCAATTCTCCGATTTTCGTGATGGAGACTGCCGGTGAGGGCGGTGCCTGGGGCATTGCCTTGCTTGCGCGCTACCGGGTGGACAATCCGGACTCCCTAAGTCTTGAAGATTTCCTCGACACGAAGGTTTTCGTCGGCGACGGCGGTGTCGAGGTCACCCCTTCTGAAGCTGAGGTCGAAGGATTTGACAAGTACATAGCCAACTATAAGGCATGCCTTTCTGTTGAGCGGGCTGCCGTGGAGGCCAAGAAATGAAAGGGGCGTTCCTTTGGGATCCCCTGAGAAAAAAGAATGTCACTGCCACACCTGAAGAACAGGTGCGGCAGTGGTTCATTTTGCAGTTGAGGGACAGTTTTGGCGTACCGGCCCATCTTATGATGAGCGAGGTGGGATTCCGCTTCGGCGAAAAACCATATAGGGCTGACATTCTTATTTATGACCGCAATGCGTCCCCGTTGGCTGTTGTGGAGTGCAAGAGGCCGGATGTGGCGCTGGACGGCAAGGTCATCGAGCAGGCCATGCGCTACAATTCTGTGCTCGGGGTGCGTTTCCTTGTTCTCACAAACGGAAATTTGACCTATCTTTACAAGTTGGAAAGGGGATGCTTCGTCCCGTGCGAGCGTTTTCCCTCTTACGAAGAGATGATATGTCAACAGTAACAGCGCAATTTTTGGACAAGCCGGTTTTCCGCATATTGAGTGAGGTGGCCGCTGAACGCAAGGTGCGAGCCTTTGTGATCGGGGGGTATGTCAGGGATTGTTTTCTCGGCCGTCCCTGCAATGATATAGATGTCGTGGTTGAAGGCAGCGGAATAGACTTCGCCGAGGCCGTGGGGGAGCGTCTGCATAAAAAAGTCTCGTATTTCAAGAACTTCGGGACCGCGATGCTCCGCTTCGGCGGGGATGAGATAGAGTTCGTCGGTGCCCGCAAAGAGTCATATCGCCGTGAGTCCCGCAAACCCATCGTGGAGGACGGAACCATCGAAGATGACCAGATGCGTCGCGATTTTACCATAAATGCGATGGCCTTTTCCCTTCAGAAGGATGATTTCGGGGCGCTTGTCGATCCATTCGGCGGCATCCGGGACCTTGCTGCCGGCATCATACGGACTCCTCTGGATCCTGATACCACATATTCGGATGATCCTCTGCGTATGCTCCGGGCCGTGCGCTTTGCCGCCAAACTCTCCACCAGGGATCTCACGTTCAAGATCGTACCGGAGTCGATGGAATCCATGCGCCGGATGGCAGACAGGCTTGGCATCCTCTCCCGTGAAAGGATTGCCGAGGAGTTGAACAAGATGCTTGTAACCGAACGCCCGTCCCTTGCATTCCAGCTGCTCGATTCAGCGGAACTTCTTCCGAGGATACTGCCTGAGCTTTCGGCCCTTAAAGGAGTGGAGACCGTGGACGGGCGTGGTCACAAAGACAATTTCGCCCATACGCTCGCAGTGACCGACAATATCCGTCGAGAGGATGTCACTCCGCAGGAGGGCCGGGATCATCTTCTCTGGCTGAGGTGGGCTGCACTGTTGCATGACATAGGAAAACCGGCAAGTAAACGTTATGACAAGAATGCAGGATGGACTTTCCATGGGCATGAGGTCATAGGGGCCAGGATGGTCCCGCCGATTTTCCGGCGTCTCGCCCTCTCGATGGACGAGATGAAGTATGTCACCAAACTTGTACGTCTCCACCTGCGACCGATCGCCCTCGTGGATGACGGGGTGACTGATTCTGCAGTCCGCCGTCTGCTGTTTGATGCCGGGGATGATATAGATGACCTGATGCTGCTCTGCAATGCTGACATAACCTCCAAGAACGAGGCCAAGGTCGCCAGGATCAGGTCTAATTTCGAACTTGTCAAACGCAAGCTGGTGGAAGTGGAGGAGAAGGATGCGATACGCAACTTCAAGAATCCGATAACGGGGGAGTATGTCATGCAGGTGTACGGTATTCCGCCATGCCGGGAGATAGGCCAGCTCAAGGAGATGGTGAAAGAGGCCATACTTGACGGGGTGATCGGCAACGACTTTGCGCAGGCGGATGAGTATATGCGGCTCCGTGCTCCCGAACTGGGGCTCAAGGAGGCACGGTGATAATGTGTGACAAGTACATAGAGTACTTGAGGACGGTCAGGCGCTATTCTCCAAGGACCTGTGAGATTTACAGGGAGGCAGTGGACGGTTACCTGTCGTTTTGCGGGTATGACGGGAGCGGAGAACTGTCCTCATATCTTGATGTCCAGTCCATAAGGTCATACGAGGTACATCTTCTCGATGAGAGGAGAGAGTCGGCACGGACGGTCTCTCTCCACCTCAGCGCCTTGAGCGGATTCTGCCGCTTCCTGATGAAGGAGGGTGTCCTCCGGTCAAACCCTGTCCATCTGCTGAAGAAACCCAGGCAGGAAAAGCGGCTTCCTGATTTTTTCCGGCGCGAGGTTATGGACAAGTATTTCAACAGTACATCCGGTGTTCCGGAATATGGTTCTTACAAGGCAATGCTGAGCAGGCTCATAGTGAGTTTCCTGTACAGTACCGGGCTCAGGCGTGCCGAACTCGCTTCCTTGGACAGGCGTTCTCTGGACAGCGGACGTAAAGCGGTAAGAGTCATCGGGAAAGGAGGAAAAGTACGGGAGGTGCCTCTCACCCCCGCACTTTATGATGAGATAATGCTGTATCTGAAGGCATTGGAGAATCTTGACGGGGCTGACCTTACTCCGGATGCACCCCTGCTCCAGACACCTAAGGGAGGAAGACTTTATCCTATGTTCATCGACCGGGCCGTTAAAAGTGAACTCGGGGAACATGGAGGTGCGGAAGGCCGCAAGTCCCCGCACATGCTCAGGCATACGCTTGCCACGGAATTGCTTGAGGGCGGGGCTGACCTTAACTCCATAAAGGAGCTGCTTGGACATTCTTCGCTTGCTGCCACGCAGGTTTATACCCATACGAGCATCGAGCGTCTGCGCTCTGTCTATCAGAATGCCCACCCTAGGGCAAAAGAAGGGAAGGGGGATTAATACTCCGCTTTCCACTCCTCGGCCCTGTCGATGATCCAGCCGCTTATCTCCGGAGTGGCCAGAGGCAGTATGCCCTGGTCGGAGTATACGACAGAAACTCCTTTTTTCTCGAGCTCCTTCTGCCTTTCTTTCATCCCTATCCTCTCTGCCATGTTTTTTACGTTGGAGGTGAGGTAGATGCCCTGCACAAGTATTCTTTTCTTGTGTTCTGCGGCTTTTTCCAATATGGCGGTGAGCTCGTCTGCCATATGCATGCCCATGGCTACCTGTTCCCCGTCTGTGTATGTGATGGAGGTCTGCTCCTTTATGTAATCTGCCGACCTGGAGAGCAGATTGTTCCAGAAACCTGCCCGTTCCGGGTCGCCGTGTGCAAGGATCACCACAGCCTCTTCGGCCTGGTTGACGGACAATGTGCGTACGCGTTCAAGCATTATTTTCTCTATGATGTCTGTGCTGTACAGGGTCGGGCCGAGGACTATTTTCATGTTTCCCTTGACGAATTCGGTTCCTTCCTCTTTGAGCTCGTCTCTCACCTCCTTGGAGAACTTGAGGCCGAGTATGTTCGGCAGGTCGTCTTCGGAGTGGCTGGATGGAGCTATGAAGAGCGGAAGCGCGAACACTGTGTCGATGCCTCTTTCCTGGCAGTCTCTCATGACGGAAGCCACTGACGGTTCAGTATACTCCATCATGGCGACCCTGACATAGCTGAAGTCTTTGATACCGCGTGCTGCAAGTTGTTCTCGGACAGTGTCTTCCAGGGCAAGGACAGGTTTGCGCCAGCTCTCGAGGGTGTGGCCGTGGGCGATGATTACGAGTGCGGACTCGGCATGCAGCGAAGTGGCTGCGAACAGGACGGAAATGAAGATGCTAAGTAACTTTTTCATATCTGCGGTAATTGTATTGTCTTGCAAAAGTAGGGCTCTCCTGATCTCCGTGCAATCCCAATTTGTTGGGATGGTGCATGTAAATTGATTTTTTGCTATATTTACGGAAGATAACCAGTCCCTCGAACGGGACTAAAACGGATTAAATTATGGACGTAAAGCTTAAAGCACTTAAGTTCGATGCCGGTGAGAAGCTCACCGCATTCGTCGAGAAGAAAGTCTCACGCCTTTCGAAGTTTGTCGAAGGCGTGGCGGAAGAGGCAGAGGTGTCGCTCGAAGACACGAAGGACGGCAAGAAGGCAAAAATCCAGATCCGCATTCCTGGTGACAGCCTCATCATCGAGAGAGTCGCCGACACTTTCGAGAACGCTGTGACAGGGTGCGTGGACGCGATGAAGGAGAAACTGACCCGCACCAAAGAGAAGAAGAATTTCTAAAGACTGACAATCCTGGCGCACAGTTCGACAAGAAGTTCGTCCGGTGCGGCAGTTCCACCGTCCCCTCCCTTGGCGAGGTAGTCATATCGGCACAGCAACGATATCGCTTCCATGGCCTTCGGGAGGGGATAGTTTCTTACGGCTGCGTCGTATTCTTTGTAGAAGTATGGGTTGACCCCGGCAAGCACCCTGGATTTGTCTTCTGGTGAAGGCCTCGGGTTGCGGCTCAGCAGTGCGCTGTAGCGGAGTATTCTGCTGAAGTTGGTGAATATCGCGCTGATTGCTGGAGGAAGATAGAACCTGGCGTCGGAGGATATGGCCGCCGCAATCCGCAGGGCCTTAGGGGCATCTTTGAGGGACAGGGCCTTTGTCAGCTCGAATATGCTGAACTGTCTTGATATGCCGACATTCCGCTCTATGTCTTCGACTTTTATTTCTTTTGCGCCTTCCGGTAGATTTTTGAGCAGCTTGTCCGTTTCGATGGCGATTTTCGAGAGGTCGGTGCCCGCGTATTCTCCGAGCAGTGCAGCGGCTTGCGGGGAGATGTCAAGTCCACGTCCCTTATAATATGTGGAAATCCAGCCTGCGACCTCATAGTCTCTTATGGCGGGGGAGTCAATGACGATGCCGTTTTTCTGGACGGCCTTGTAGAGTGCCTTGCGTTTGTCGGCGGAGGCCTTCCGCATGAGCAGGACCAGCACTGTGGACTCCAGCGGGGCGCTGCAATATGTCGCCATCTGTTCTATGTCAGGCATCATCTGCGCCTCCTTGATGACGACCAGCTGCCTGTCGGCCATCATCGGATACTGTCTTGCTGTCGCTGTGACCTGGGCGGCGTTGACGTCCGCACCGAAACGGACAGTTTCGTTGAAATCCTTGTCATCCTGCGGTATGCAGTGCTCCAGGATGGCGTTGCAGATCATTTCCGGGTAGAACGGCTCGTCTCCCATAAGCAGATATACCGGGGAAAAGACTCCTCTGCGGATGTCCGTTACAATTTGTTCACACTGTGTTCCAATGTTGACTGATGACTTCGCCATAATATGCGAAATTACAGTTTTTTTCCTAATTTTGCGAAGTTTGACTGCATAAAACACACGAACCAGATGAACAGACTCAATTCTACTTTATTGGCGGGCTTCTGCCTGCTCGGATCCGTGGGGCTCAATGCCCAGGACGCGACAATCCGTATCCATGACGCCGGTACAGGCGTGCAAATCCCCGCTGAAATCTATGGCCAGTTCTCGGAGCATCTGGGACGGTGCATCTACGGTGGCCTCTGGGTGGGGGAGAATTCGGATGTCCCTAATATAAAAGGCTACCGCAAGGACGTGTTTGAGGCCCTCAAGGCCCTGAAAGTCCCTGTGATGCGCTGGCCTGGCGGCTGCTTTGCAGATGACTACCACTGGATGGACGGTATCGGTCCTCAGGAAAAGAGGGCGTACATCTCCAACAACAACTGGGGCGGAACCCTTGAAGACAACAGTTTCGGTACGCACGAGTTCCTCAACCTCTGCGAGATGCTCGACATTGAGCCGTACATCAGCGGCAACGTGGGCAGCGGAAGCGTGGAGGAGATGGCCAAGTGGGTAGAATACATGACTTCCGACGCCAAGAGCACCATGGCCGACCTGCGCCGCGCCAACGGAAGGCAGGAGCCTTGGAAGGTGAAGTACTTCGGCATAGGCAATGAAGCCTGGGGATGCGGGGGGAACATGACCCCGGAGTACTACAGCGACCTTTTCCGCCGTTATGCCACCTATCTGCGCGACTTCAGCGGCAACCGCCTCTACAAGATCGCAAGCGGCGCCTCCGATTACGACTACAACTGGACGCGTGTGCTGATGCAGAACATAGGCCGCAAGGGCATGAGGGGAATATCCCTCCATTATTATACTGTCATCAATTGGCAGGACAAGGGTGCTGCGACCAAGTTTACGGACAAGGAATATTACAATATCCTTTCCAAGAGCATTGAAATAGAAGACGTCCTCAAGAAGCATATCGACATAATGGATGAGCTTGACCCTCAGGGACATGTTGATCTTCTTCTGGATGAGTGGGGTACCTGGTTCAACGTGGAGCCGGGCACCAACCCGGGCCACCTTTATCAGCAGAACACCATGCGCGACGCCATCGTGGCGGCACTCAATTTCGACATCTTCCACAAGTATACCCGCCGCCTGAAGATGGCCAATATTGCCCAGGTCGTGAATGTTCTCCAGGCTATGATCCTTACAAATGAGAAGGAGATGGTGCTCACCCCGACATACCATGTGTTCGAGATGTACAACGTGCATCAGGACGCAGAGTATCTCGCTTCCGACTGCCTTACCCCGAAGACCGTGTGTGACCGCAAGGTGGATGTGCCTCAAGTCGATGTGACCGCTTCACGCAAGGACGGCAAGATGAACATTTCGCTTGTCAACACCGACCTCAAGAAGCCGATGAAAGTGCTTGTAGGGTTTGACAATCCTAAAGCCGTGTCTGAAATTCTCTCCGCCCGCGTGCTCACCTCCAAGGATGCCCGCGACTACAACGACTTCGGAAGTGCCGACAAGGTGGCTCCGGCGCAGTTCAAGGCATGGAAACTCACCAAGGCCGGACTTGAGGTGACTCTTCCTCCTTGCTCGGTGGTAGCTATCAGCGCGAAGTAGTTTAACAAAAAATTAATTAAAAAGTAAGGAAAAGTCGCCCTGCATAGGGCGATTTTTTATATTTTTGCTGCATGGCTATAATAGAATGCAGAGACGTCACCAAGCGTTTCGGAGATAAGGTCGCCATAGAGGGCATTAATCTCCAGATACCTGAAGGCCGGATATTCGGTCTGCTCGGCCCGAACGGGGCCGGAAAAACTACTCTTATCCGTATAATCAACCGGATCACGATCCCTACTTCCGGGGAAATCTTGTTCAAGGGCGCGCCGATAACCCAGCGCGATGTCGAGAAGATCGGCTATATGCCCGAGGAGCGCGGACTCTACAGGAAAATGAAAGTCGGTGAGCAGGCGATGTTCCTTGCACAGCTCAAAGGAATGAGTGCTTCCGAGGCCCGCAAGGCCTTGAAAGAATGGTTTGTGCGCTTCGGTATAGAGAACTGGTGGGACAAGAAGATCGAAGAACTTTCCAAGGGTATGGCCCAGAAGGTCCAGTTCATCACGACGGTCGTTCACAGGCCGTCCCTGATGATACTTGACGAGCCGTTCTCCGGCTTCGACCCGGTCAACGCCGAATTGATCAGGCATGAGATCCTCCGTCTCAAGGATGAGGGGGCCACAATCGTCCTGTCCACACACAACATGGAGTCCGT
>CAKUYG010000038.1 GCA_934702165.1 uncultured Bacteroidales bacterium
CTATAAGATTATCGACGGATATGTTGCGCCGCCGTCATATTGCGCTCTGAGGCTTGGAATGTCATTATTCCGTGATGCACATCAATATTTCACAATGCTCAGCAAAGATGTAGAAGCGTATAGAGAATTGGCGGTTGACCTTGATGACGGGGAATTTCTGCCTGATGCCGAACTGTTTATGCAGGTATGCAGAATCATAAAAGAAAAATATGGACTTGGGAGCACGCGCGAACTGAGCAAGGCACAAAAACTGGAGCTTGCCAAGACGCTCCACTATGACTACCGCTCTTCAAACGGGCAGATACGAAGGACTCTTAACTTGAGTCAGTATGAAATTGATGTCATGTTCCCGCTGTCCGCGATAAAATGAAGCGTCCTGTTTTTGACACCAGCATCCAGTCGTGGCCTCGACCGTTCTTTTATGCCAATAGAAAATTTGGTACGGCAAAACGTGGTTTTCCCGTACCAAATGCCCCGCTTGGATGCTTTCGTACGGGAAAGGTGGGGTTTGCCGTACGGAATATCCCTGGCAGATGGTTTCGTACGGGAAACGGCTCTTTGCCGTACCAAATCTGACTACCGGCTATGAAGTATGAGGCAAGCCGGTTATGGCCGGGATTGCTCTGGACGCCTGCCGCAACAGTGCCGGGCTCCTATTTCCTTGCGGTGCGGGAGGGGCGGCAGATGATCTGTACGTCGATGAATTCCACCTTGAGACCCTTGAAGCGGCGGCCTTTGAAGTGGCTTTCTATCAGATCGGCGAGTTCATCGTCAATCACGTCCTTGTATTCATTCTCCACATAATTGTAGAGGTGGAAATGCCGGAACGTGTTGACATCAAAGTACATCTTGTTGTTGGAACTGGTACGTCTGCCGTAGATCTTGAGGTCGGCCAGTGTGGAGAGGATGTTGTAGACGGACGAGACTGTCACATCGACCCCCTGCGCCGCCATCCGCTCTACCACCATGTCAGCGCTGGCATGCCCGAGGCTGAGCATGGCCTCGTGCACCGCAATCCTCTGCGGTGTGGCTTTCAGCCCTTTTTCCTTGAGTATGGCACGGAATCTGTCAATATCCGGAGCGGTTTTATCCTTAATCCTTGGCATAGGGCGTCAAAGGTAACAAAAAATTCATTAATTTTGTAAGCTATGGACAATAAGGAACACATCAAGTGCCTCATAATCGGGGGTGGTCCTGCCGGATACACGGCGGCCATTTATGCCTCCCGTGCAGGGCTGGTGCCGGTACTCTACGAAGGTATGGAGCCGGGCGGACAGCTCACCACCACCACTGTCATCGAGAACTATCCCGGATTTCCCGGGGGAGTGGATGCCAACAAACTCATGTCCGACATGCGCGAGCAGGCCTCAGGCCTCGGGGCCGACATCAGACGGGGGTCTGTGACCAAGGTCGATTTCTCCGCACGTCCGTTCGCGATTACCGTCGATGATTCGAAGCAGATCGAAGCTGAAGCCGTGATCATTGCGACCGGAGCTGTGGCAAAATATCTCGGGCTTCCTTCCGAGCAGAAATTCCGCGGTCTCGGAGTGTCCGCCTGCGCCACCTGTGACGGCTTCTTCTACCGCAAGAAAGATGTCGCTGTAGTCGGGGGAGGGGACACCGCCTGCGAGGAAGCGACCTATCTTGCCGGCCTTTGTCGCAAAGTATACATGATAGTGCGGCGCGATGTCTTCCGTGCTTCTCAGGCCATGCAGGAGAGGGTGAAATCCACCCCTAACATCGAGGTCCTCTGGAACTGCACGACGCAGGAGATTCTCGGAGACGACTCCGGAGTGACCGGTGCCAGGCTTCTGAAGAAGAATGGCGAGGTTTTTGATATCAAGGTGGACGGGTTTTTCCTGGCGATAGGGCATCATCCTGTCTCTGAACTCTTTGCCGAATGGGTGAAGACCGACGATGACGGCTACATCATCACCGACGGGGTCAACGGGCATACAAATGTCGAAGGTGTGTTCGCCGCCGGAGATGTCCAGGATCCTCATTACCGTCAGGCCATCAATGCCGCCGCATCCGGATGCCGCGCTGCCTTGGAGGTCGAAAAATTTTTGAAGCAACGATGAAATCCAACAGAATCCTTGCAGCCCTCCTGGTTGCGCTGGCCCTGCTGCCGTCCTGCAAGTCGCAGTACGATGCCGTGCTGGAAAGCAGCGACGTGGACTTGAAATACAAGACCGCGTTCGACTATTTCAACAAGGGCAAATATACCAGAGCCGCATCGCTCTTCGAGTCTCTCGCCCTGCTCACCAACGGCACCGAGCGTGACGACACGGTGAGGTATTATTGGGGCCTGAGCAACTACTCCAACAAGGACTACTACACAGCCGAGACCAACTTCACGCAGTTCCTCTCGTCCTGCCCCAACAGCCCGTTCTCCGAGAGCGCCGAGTTCCTCAGGATCGACTGCCTCTACAAGGCTACGTTGCGCTACGAACTGGACCAGACCCCGACATACACGGCGATGAACGCCATCAGCGAATATCTCATAGACCATCCGCAGGGCGCCAATGCCGAGGTGTGCCGCCACATGCTCCAGGAGCTGGGGGAGAGGCTTGACCGCAAAGCCTACGAGAACGCCAAGCTCTACTACCGCATGGAGGACTACAAGGCCGCCAGGGTGGCATTCAAGAACGTGCTCAAAGACGATGCTGACAACATCTACCGCGAGGACATCCTTTACTACGCGGCCATGTCATCCTACAAGTATGCGAACATGAGCGTCAGGGCAAAGCAGAAGGAGAGGTATCTCGTCTTCGTGGACGACTACCTCAACTTCATCGGCGAATACCCCGATTCCCCATACCGCAAGGAACTTGATTCCCTATACGGCAAGGTGAAAGGAAATATTTGAAACTTTTTCAAACGGAGCATCCGTACAACAAGTATATGGAACTGAAAATACCTACAAACACAATCACGCGCGACATCAAGTATCTTGCGCAGCCTACAGGTAACATCTACGAGACAGTGGTGATCCTCTCCAAGAGGGCTAACCAGATAGCCGTAGCCGAGAAGAAAGAACTCGCCAAGAAGCTTGAAGACTTCCGCAACGCGGAGCGCGACACCATGGACGAGGTGTTCGAGAACAAGGAGCAGATAGAGATATCCAAGTACTACGAGCGCCAGCCTAAGCCGGATCTGGTGGCCATCGCCGAGTTTGAGGACGGTGACCTTTACTACAGGATGGCCAAAGAAGACACGGCTGCCGAGAAATAAGCCCCTTCCGGCAATATAAGTGCGGCGATGCTGCATTCCCTGCACATACGGAACTATATTTTGATAGACTCTCTGGATATCACATTTCCGGAGGGTCTGGTCATTATTACCGGGCAGACAGGAGCCGGCAAGTCCATACTGCTTGGGGCACTGTCACTTCTTTTCGGGGTCAAGGCTGATGCCTCCATGCTCTCTGAAGGCGCTTCGTCTTGCGTAGTCGAGGCGGAATTCGACTCCCTCGACGATGGCATCAGGACACTTCTCTCCGAAGAGGATGTGGAGACTGACGGGGATTCGCTCATCATAAGGCGCGTCGTATCGCAGTCTGGGAGGTCGAGATGTTTCGTGAACGACCAGCCTGTGCAGGTGGGCCTCCTCCAGAGGCTTTCCCCCAGACTCGTGGACATACATTCGCAGCACAAGAGTCTCCTGCTCTCCGACAAGGACTTCCAGCTGTCAGTGCTCGACGCCTTCGCCGGCAACGGGGAGAACCTCAAAGAATGCCGCCGCCTGTGGGGGCAGCTCCGTCAGCTGCGGGCATCGATTGCTTCCCTTAGGGAAACTCTTTCAAAAGCCGAAAGCGAGAGGGAATACAACGAATCCCAGCTCCGCCAGCTTGAGGCCGCCCGTCTTGTGAGCGGGGAACTTGAGTCGCTGGAGGAAGAACACAAGAGCCTTGCCAATGCGGAGCAGATAATAGATGGGCTCAGCGCCGCCTCCGAGGCTTTTTCTCCGTCGGACGCAGAATCGGACGGGGTTACGGCTTTGCTCAAGGATGCACAGAAGCAGTTGGAGCATATTGCCCAGTATCTCCCTGACCTTCCGGATCTTGTCTCACGCATAGAGTCCGCGCGCCTGGAACTTGAGGACGTCTCTTCCGAACTTGATGTGCTTCTCTCCAGAGTGGATATTTCTCCGGACAGGCTCGCTGCAGTGGAGGATCGCATGTCCCTGCTGTATTCACTTCTCAAAAAGCACTCCTGCACCTCCGTCGACGAACTCATATCCCTGCGGGATTCCCTGTCAGAGAAGGTTGACGGTACTGCATCCATCGCTGACAGGATCGCGGATCTCGAGAAGCAGGAGCGTGATCTGCTGGACCAATATCAGGATGTCTGCATAAAGCTTTCGGATGCGCGCAAGAAAGCCGCTCCGCAGCTGTCAGCCTCAATCACCGGATCTCTGCATTTCCTTGAACTGGACCGTGCGGTTTTCGAAGTCTCCGTCGAGGACGGCGCTCCGGGGGAGGAAGGCTCCGACAAGGTGCGTTTTCTCTTCTCTTCCACCGGGAAATCCCTTATGGACATCTCCAAGGTGGCTTCGGGGGGCGAACTCTCGCGCATAATGCTCTGTCTGAAGGCCAAAATGGCCGAATTCACAGGCATGCCTACTCTCATATTCGATGAGATAGACACCGGAGTGAGCGGAAGTGTGGCTGACCGCATGGGGCAGATGATCTGCTCGATGGGACATAATATGCAGGTGTTCTCCATCACACATCTTCCGCAGGTGGCGGCGAAGGGCGATGCGCACTACATGGTCGAAAAGAGCATCACGCCGGACGGGCGGACGCTCTCGTCCATACGCAGGATCGAGGGGGAGGAGAGGGTGATGGAAATCGCGCGTCTTCTCAGCGGGGCGGGTATCACCCCGGCTGCCGTGGCCAATGCCAGAGCCTTACTTGACGAGGGTCATTGAAAGGTCTTTCCCGTATATCACCCGTCTTACGGCTGTGTTTACTTTGCCGTCGGCGATGTCATGTCTGAAGCTGAAGTCTGACTGGAGGCCGCGCCACGGATGCTGCGGAAGCTTTTTCCACCAGCGTCTGCCGTACTCTGAGCACATCTTCACGAAGTAATTCATGGTGTCGTATCCCTGGAAT
The DNA here is from genome assembly GCA_934702165.1 of uncultured Bacteroidales bacterium. Classification (GTDB taxonomy): domain Bacteria; phylum Bacteroidota; class Bacteroidia; order Bacteroidales; family UBA932; genus Cryptobacteroides. The sequence continues at coordinate 5,117 of CAKUYG010000038.1, forward strand.
GCGAACGAGCCCGGCTCACATCCGTACAGGGCGCGATAGGCGAGCACGAACCTCTTGACATCTTCCGAGTCGTAGTCTATATAATACGAGGCAGTGAGCCTTGCGTTGGCGTTGTACAGGTCCAGTACGTCCGGGCTGATGCTGTTGCGCACGCGCGAAGTGGTGTAGAGGACTATGTCCTGGTTGATCGTGGCTGCTATGCCCAGCTGTTTGATGGAGTTGCTGATGAAACTGTCTTCGTCCGAGGCTATCAGCACCCTGTATTTTCCTTTCAGCTCCGGTTTTCTGAGTTCTTCAGCGCTTCTTGCGCTGCGGAATATCACTCCTTTTTTCTGGAGCCTTTCGAGCAGGTAGGCGGCCTGTTCTCCGGGTGCGGAGTTGTCCTTGAGGACTATCACTTCATCCCCGAATTCCAGCTCGCTCTGCAACCAGTCCACGATCTCATCCACCTGGAATGTCCAAGGGGTGGGGGCTTGGATGACATTCTCCCCGTTCTCCGCAAGCACTGCGGACTTCGGTTCCAGCGGAGATATGATCATCCTGCGTGAGCAGTGCCGGAGGGCTTCCTCTATGTCGGTGTAGGCTATCGGCCCTATCGTCATATCACTTTCCGAGTATATGGACTCGTCGCTGATGCTCTCGCTCCCCGAGTCCACGAAGCGCAGGTTGACTCTTGTCCCGGCATTGCCCAGGTCCCTGAGGGCCAGCAGGGCCCCGCTGTACATCTCAAGGAATCCGGCTCCCGGTTTGGCTGATGAGGCGTTGACCGGAAGTATGAGACTCACGCCTATGGTTGACGGCGCGCCGAAGAGAAAATCAGTATCGTCCACGATTTCCGTGCTGTCGGCGGCCTGGGTGGTCTGTGGAGGCAGCTCGGGCCTTGCTTCTTTCACTTCCTTCTTCTCCTCGACCGGTTCGGTGCGTTTCTTTTTCCCGGGGAAAAGATACCACTGCGCGCAGGCTGTGAGCTGAAGCACGCAGAGCATGCTAAATATGGTGATGATCTTCTTCATTTCTTGATCGTGTCGGCAAATTCTACGAGATCCTTGCAGAATCTGTTCCAGCTGAGATCTTCGTTGAGTTTCTTGATGTTGCGGATGTATCCTTCCTTGAGCTGCGGCTCAGAGAAATATTTCCTTATGGCTTCTTCCACGCACTGCGGTGTGCACTCGCTGCATACCATCCCTGTGCCGCCTGCGCCTATGGTCTCTTTGAGGCCGCCGACATCGGTGACTATCATGGGGAGTTCGAAGTGATTGGCTATGGCGTTGATGCCGCTCTGCGTAGCGCTTCTGTATGGCAGGACGGCCACATCGGCGGCAGAGAAGAAATATTTGACTTCGGAGTCGCTGATATAGTCGGGGAAGAGACTTATGCGCTTGGCGTTGGGGGAGGCGTCGATCTGTCTCTGATATTTTTCGAAAGATCCGTACGGCTCGCCGGCTATGATGAGCTGGAAAGAGTCGTCCAGCCGGCTGAATGCGTCGATGAGGATATCCAGACCCTTGTAGTCTCGTATCAGCCCGAAAAACAGGATGTTGCGTGCGCAGTCGCGTATCCCGAGTTTCTTCTCGGCCTCCTTCTTGTCCACCCTGTCCCCGAAGTGGTCGTAGGTCGGGTGGGGGATCACAGTGTGGACGGCGTCGCTTTTGATCTTGAGCAGGTCCGCAGACACCTCCTTGCAGAGAGTTACGCAGCCGTCCACATGCTTGAGGAAGTATCTCGTGAGCGGCTTGTCGAAGAAGTGCGGCTCATGCGGGATGACGTTGTCAAGTATGGCTATGACACGGCACCCACTCTTCATCTTTGACGCGACATAGCCCAGGGACGGGGCGAACCAGGACATCCAGTAGCGCAGGATCAGCACATCCGGGCCCCAGTCGTTGATGGCTCTGGCCGTACGGGCCCAGGACAACGGAGAAACCGTATCCAGCAGAGCTTCCGACTCCACGGATACGGCTTCCTTGTCTTCTTTCGAGACAAACTGTGTCTTGCCCGGAAAGAGGATTGAAGGGTACTGCCTGGTGAAATTGAACGCACGCACCTCGTGCGATTTCCCCAGTTCTCTCAGGATGTCTGCATTGAACTGGGCGATACCTCCCCTATAGGGGTGGAAGCAGGACAGTATGGCAATCCTCAAGGCCTGTGCTTATTCTGATTTCTTGCCTTTGGTCTTGACGTAGGCTGCGTTGAGGCCTTCGAGAAGGGTGTCGGTGATGTCGAGTTCAGGAGAGCCTGTCACTACTGGTAGGGAGATGATGTCCCCCTGAGTGGCGAGTATGAGGGCGTATTTCTTGTCGGCGTTGAACTCGGCGATGTAGGAGTTGATCGCATCGGCGATCTGGTTCATCATCACCTGCTGCTCCTCGGCGATCTCCTGCTGCTTCTGTGCTGCATAGGTCTGGAAGCTGTTCTGCTGCTGCTGGAGTTTCACGCTCTGGGATTCGGCTACTGACTGGGTCAGGAGTCCCTTGTTGATCTTGTCCTGAAACGCCTTGATGTCCTTCTCGAGTTTGGTCCCCCTGCGGGTAACCTCCTGGTCGATGCTGTTGACTTTGGTTTCCACTACGCTGCGCAGGTCGTTGGCCATGTCGTACTCGCTGACAATGCGGTCCATGTTGAAGTAGACGATGGCTCCGGACTGTGCCGCTGCCGTGCTTGGCTCGGCTGCTGCGCTGCCGGCCTGTGTGCTGCCTGCCTGGTTGCAGGATGTGAGCGCGAGGGCTGCTGCGAGCGATCCGGCGCTGAGGATAAGGGAAATCTTGTTCATTTTATGCTAATTATTTCTTTTTGGTCATTGGTAAGCCTGCAAAAGTAAGCAAAAAATCTGACATCTCAGCCCATTGTGGCTTCGAGGTACTTGTGGATGGTCGTCTCGAGTCCCATGTACAGGGCGTCGCAGATCAGGGCATGTCCGATGCTCACCTCATCCGTCCACGGGATGGTGTGGATGAAATATTGCAGGTTCTCGAGCGAGAGGTCATGCCCCGCGTTGAGTCCGAGTCCGATTTCCCTGGCTTTTTCTGCGGTCTTGAGGTATGGTTCTATGGCTTTTTCCTTGTTCTCGGAATATTCGGCTGCATATCCTGCCGTGTACAGTTCCACCCTGTCGGCTCCGCACTTCATGGCTCCTTCGGCCATGGCCGGATCCGGGTCGATGAATATTGATGTCCTTATCCCCCTGGCTTTGAACGAAGCGCATACGCGGCTGAGAAAGGCGTAGTTCTTTACCGTGTCCCAGCCGGCATTGGATGTCAAGGCGTCCGGGGCGTCCGGTACGAGTGTCACCTGGTCAGGCACCACTTCGCATACGAGGGCGCAGAAGCTGCCCGTCGGGTTGCCTTCGATGTTGAATTCTGTTTTGATCTCCGGGCGCAGCATGCGCACATCGGAGTAGCGGATGTGCCTCTCGTCAGGTCTCGGGTGGACCGTGATCCCTTCAGCGCCGAAACGCTCGCAGTCGAGCGCCGCCTTGAGCACGTCCGGCATGTTGCCTCCGCGCGCATTGCGCAGCAGGGCAATCTTGTTGATGTTTACACTGAGTCGTGTCATCTTCTGTAAGACTTTATCTAAGTTGCAAAAGTAACAATAATTGTAATAAATGTGCTAAATTTGGCGGTTGTTATGATACTTGCAGGCTATATCAAAAAGGAGGGGCTTTGGGATGATCCGCGTGTAAGGGAGATGATTTCCTCCCTGGAGGCGGAAGGGTCCGAGGTATACCGGGTATCTTCCGTCGCGGATGTGCGTCCCGGCACGGATGCGATTTTGAGCCTCGGCGGCGACGGGACCTTCCTCTCTGCTGCCCTCATAGCAGTACCTGCTTCCCTTCCCGTGCTCGGGGTCAATCTGGGCCGGCTCGGTTTCCTTTCGGAGTGCCGCCCCGAGGACCTGCCCTCGGCCGTCAGGGCCGGGGAGTTCCGTATCGAACAGAGGGATCTTCTTCAGGTGAGCGCCGATGTGCCTCTGCCTGAGGCGTTCTGGCCTTTTGCCCTCAACGAGACCGTGGTCTCGCGTGTGGGGGCCTCGATGCTCGGGGTGGATGTGGAGCTGGATGGGGAGAAGCTCCCCACGTGGTGGGCTGACGGCCTGCTTGTAGCCACGAGCACCGGTTCCACCGCCTATTCCCTCAGTGTGGGCGGTCCTGTATGCACCCCTGATGCAGGTGTGTTCATCGTCGCCCCAGTCTCCCCGCACAATCTCAACGTGCGTCCGCTTGTGGTGCCGCGTACTTCGCGCATCGCCATCAGTTTCCGCTCCAGAGAAGAGAGCGTGGCGTTTTCGGTGGACAACCGGACCTGCCGCATCCCGGCCGGGGCGAAGGTGGAGGTATGCGCGGCGCCGCGCAGCCTCAAATGCCTGTGCATCGGCAAACCAAATTTTATCAACGCGCTGCGTACCAGGCTCCTGTGGGGGGAGGATGTGCGCAACGGAAACGAAACATCATGACTATGATACAACAGGAGAAACTGCCCCGTCACGTCTCGCTCATCATGGACGGTAACGGCAGATGGGCCCGCCAGCGTGGAAAAGAGAGAGTCTACGGCCATTTCGAGGGCGTCGAGAGCGTCCGTGCCGTCATGGAGACTTCGGTGGAACTGGGCATCGAGTATGTGTCCTTCTTCGCCTTCTCCGAGGAGAACTGGGGGAGACCGGCTGATGAGGTGAACACCCTCATGGAACTGATGTGCAAGGCTATGGAGAACGAGCTCCCGACATTCCTCGGCCACGGGGTGCGCTTCATGGTACTTGGCGACAGGGAGAGGCTCTCAGACTCTCTCAATGCAGTGATAGACAGGATAATGGCCTCCACTTCGGAGGGGAAGGACCTGACGATGATACTTTTCCTCAGCTACAGCGGCCGCTGGGACATACTTCAGGCTGCTCAGAGGATGGCACACGATTTGATTGAACACCCCGGTCTCCGGATAGGGGCGGAAGAATTCTCCCGTTATCTGGTGACGGACGGGATTCCGGACCCGGATCTGCTGATTCGCACTTCCGGTGAGGAGAGGATCAGCAATTACATGCTCTGGCAGACGGCCTATACGGAATTCGTGTTCACCGATACTCTCTGGCCGGATTTCCGCCGTGAGGAGTACTTGGCTGCGCTGGAGGAGTATGCCTCGCGTGACCGCAGGTTCGGAAAAGTCAAATAATTGGTCTATATTTGTGAATTATTGATTTAAGATGAAGATAGGACGGATACTTGCCATTTCGTTACTTGCTCTCGTGTGCGCTGCAGCCGGTGCGCAGGAGTCCGGGGTCGAAGTGGACTACAATCATCCCCGCACATACAGGGTCGGAGGAGTCAGCGTAGAAGGCAACACATACTACCGTGACCAGCAGATCATCTCCCATGCAGGCCTCCAGAAAGGAATGGAAGTGACCGTGCCGGGCGAGACGATGACCAACATCGTAAGGCGCCTGTGGCTCCAGCGCTACTTCGAAGACGTCTCCATCACCATAGACAGCCTGAGTGCCGGGAGGGATTCCGCCTACTTCACCATCCGGGTCAAAGAACGCCCGAGGGTGTCCAGCTGGACTTTCTCAGGCGTGAAGTCCGGGGAGAGGAAAGACATCCAGGAGAGAGTGAACCTGCGCAGGGGTGGGGAGTTCTCCGAATACGTGGAGAAAACCACCTCCGACATCATCAAGCGCTACTTCGCCGAGAAAGGTTTCCTGCTCTGCGAGGTCAATGCCGAGGTCACGAAGGACACCGTCATCCGCAACGCCATCAGGGTCAACTTCGCCGTCAACAAGGGACAGAAGATCAAGGTGCGCGACATCAACTTCATCGGCAACGAGCATGTCTCCGACTACAAGCTCGCCCGTTCCATGAAGAAGACGAAGTCCAACAAGTTCTACAACTTCTTCAATAGCAAGAAATTCAACGAAAAGGAGTATCTCAACGACAAGAAGGGCGCGCTCGCCGCGTTCAACGAGGCCGGTTACCGCGATGCCAGGATAGTGCGGGACTCTGTCTATTACGTGGCCCCGAACCGTCTTGGTATAGATCTGGTGTTCGATGAGGGGGACAAATATTATTTCCGTGACATAAGTTGGACCGGCAACTCCGTCTACTCTTCCGACGCTCTCAACCAGGTGCTCGCCATCAGCAAGGGTGATGTCTACGACAAGGTCACCATGGAGAAAAGGCTTTACGGCGGCGGCAAGCAGACCGACTACGACGTGTCCAAGCTCTACCGTGACAACGGTTACCTTTTCTTCCAGATCAACCCTGTCGAGACCAATATCCAGAACGACTCCGTCGATGTGGAGATGCGCATCTCCGAGGGCAAGCAGGCCACGATCGGCGACATAGTGATCAACGGCAACGACCTCACCAACGAGAAGGTGGTCCGCCGCCAGCTCTTCACCCGTCCGGGATACCTTTTCAGCCAGAGCGACTTCGAGCGCTCCATCAGGGAGATTGCTTCTCTGGGTCAGTTTGATGCCGAAGCCATCATGCAGCAGGGTACGGGTTATTCTATGGTCACTAACCCGCTTGATAACACCGTAGATATCATATATAATGTGACGGAGAAGCCTTCTTCGCAACTTGAGGTCTCAGGCGGATGGGGCGGAAGGACTTTCGTGGCCACGGTCGGCGTCAGCTTCAACAATTTCTCGACCCAGCGTTTCTTCGACAAGAGCGCGTGGCGTCCGGTACCGCTTGGCGATGCCCAGAACCTGGCTTTCCGTTTCCAGACCAACGGTACATATTACACGGCACTTACTGCCAATTTCACCGAACCGTGGCTTTTCGGCAAGAAGCCGACGTCACTCAATCTCGGCGCCTACTATACCCGCCAGACCAACTCGTACCTTGCGCTCAACTTCCTCAGCAACGACCGTCAGATGGAGGTCTTCGGCTTCTCCGCCTCACTCGGTACCCGTCTGAAGTGGCCTGACAGTTACTTCGTGTTGTACAACGGCCTCAACTGGCAGTCATATAAGTTGACCAACTGGTATTCAGGATACTTCATCTTCGATGACGGTATAGCCAACAACATCAACTACTCCCTCAGTCTCGTGCGCAACTCCACTGACCAGCAGATCTATCCGCGTACCGGCTCCGACTTCTCGTTCTCTCTCCAGCTGACCCCGCCGTTCTCCCTGTTCAGGAAGTACGACTACGACAGCGACGGCAACAGATTCTCTGTGGGCAGTTACAAGGACGTCAACTACAACAACTGGTCATCAAAGCAGCGCTACAAGTGGATCGAGTACCACAAATGGAAAGTTTCCGGCGCTACATACACCAAACTTGTCGGGGATCTCGTCCTGATGACCAGGGCGCAGTTCGGTTATCTCGGCTACTACAACAGAAACTGGGGATATTCTCCATTTGAGGGCTTCCTCCTCGGTGGTGACGGAATGTCAGGCTACAACACCTATGGTTCTGAAGTGATTTCTCTGCGCGGTTACGAGAACTATTCTCTCACCCCGTATGAGCCGTCCACCTACAATTCTACAGGCTATGCCTACGCCGGTAATGTCTACGACAAATTCACCGTGGAGTTGCGTTACCCGGTCATCCTCCAGCCTACATCGACCATCTATGTGCTCGGCTTCCTTGAGGGTGGCAACGCCTGGTCTGACATCAGAAAGTTCAATCCTTTCCAGATCAAACGCAGCGCCGGAGTGGGTGTGCGCATCTTCCTTCCGATGGTCGGACTTCTCGGTGTGGACTGGGGCTACGGATTCGATACCACGGATTCCAGCAAACGCAGCCAGTTCCACTTCGTGATCGGACAACAATTTTAAAGTATGAATTATATGAAAAAGATTCTTTTGATCGCCGCAACGGCGCTCGTAGCGATTTCTGCTGCGGCACAGCCGAAATTCGCTCATGTCAACTTCTCCGAGCTCGTTCAGCTCAGCCCTGAGGCCGACAAGGCCCGTGCCACCATGGCAGCTTCAAGCAAGGAGGCCCAGGAGACATATCAGGCTATGGTTGAGGAGTTCAACACCAAGTGGAGTCAATATGAGGCCAAGGCCAATACTTGGACTGCCGCGATCAAGGCCAGCAAGGAAAAAGAAATCCAAGAGATCCAGCAGCGCATACAGGAGTTCGGACAGACAGTCGATGCCGAGCTTCAGCAGCAGCAGCAGACTCTGATGGCCCCTATCGTGAAGAAGGCCCAGGACACCGTGAAGGACCTCGCCAAGCAGGGGGGATATGTCTATGTGTTCGATGTCGGCTCCCTGATGTATTACGATGACGCGCAGAGCACGGACCTTACTCCTCTTGCTCGCAAGGCTCTCGGCATAGCCGATGACCGCACTCTTGAGTCTCTCCAGGCAGAGCTTCAGGCCCAGCAGCAGGGTCAGACGACACCTGCAAACTAGAACGACCACACTTTATTGGCCCTGCCCCAAGGGAGGCGGGGCCTTTTGCACTGAAACTACACCAATTAACTTTTGTAATGCAACATAAAATCATTGACGCCAAAGATGTGGTGATCAGATTTGCTGGAGATTCGGGTGATGGAATGCAACTCACCGGATCTCTTTTTGCAGATATGTCAGCCATCTACGGCAATGGACTATCGACCTTCCCGGACTATCCCGCCGAGATCCGCGCGCCTCACGGCACCGTTTCCGGCGTGTCCG
>CAKUYG010000039.1 GCA_934702165.1 uncultured Bacteroidales bacterium
ACATCACCCATGCCGAGGATGCGGTCAGCAACGCGGGCAGGGTAGAAAATGTCGAGGGCCTCCATCTTCTCGCCCATGCTGACAAACTTGATCGGCTTGCCTGTGACCGCCTTGATGGAAAGTGCGGCACCGCCACGGGTATCGCCGTCCATCTTGCTGAGCACCACTCCGTCGTAGTCAATGGCCTCGTTGAATGCCTTGGCGGACTCCACCGCGTCCTGTCCTGTCATCGCATCGACCACGAAGAGGGTCTCGGACGGCTGGAGGGCCTTGTGGAGCGTGGAGATCTCGTCCATCAGTTCCTTGTCCACCACAAGACGTCCGGCGGTGTCGACAATCACTACGCTGTAGCCTTCCTGTCTGGCCTTTGCGACCGCGTCCTTTGCGACCTTGACAGGATCCTTCTCTCCTTCTTCGCTGTAGACAGGGACTCCGACCTGCTCGCCGAGGGTCTGGAGCTGGGTGATGGCGGCCGGGCGGAAAGTGTCACAGGCGGCGAGCAGGACCTTAGCCCCTTTCTTGCTCTTGAGCCTGAGGGCCAGCTTGCCGCAGAAGGTTGTCTTTCCGGAACCGTTGAGACCGGCCACAAGTATGACGGCCGGGCTGCCCTTGACATTGATCTCGCTGTGTTCCGAACCCATGAACTCGGCCAGTTCGTCGTGGACGATCTTGACCATCATCTGCTGAGGCTTTACGGCAGTGAGGACATTGGCCCCCATGGCCTTGGCCTTGACCTTGTCGCAGAAGTCCTTGGCTACCTTGTAAGAGACGTCGGCATCGAGCAGCGCACGTCTGATTTCCTTGAGGGTCTCGGCCACATTGACTTCCGTGATCTTGCCCTCACCCTTGAGTATCTTGAAAGACCTTTCCAGTCTGTCGGATAGATTGTCGAACATTGTGTGTCTTTGATTTAAGATTACAAATTTAACACTTTTTGCCGTATATTTGCGCCCGTTATGGAACATCGGCATCATGCGCATCACATTCACGCGCCCCACGTTCATGCGGTAGAGTCCATGAATGTGGTATACTATATCGCGATCGCGCTCAATTTCGGCTTTGTGATACTGGAAGCTGCAGTGGGAGTGCACAGCAACTCCACCGGACTGCTCTCTGATGCGGGGCACAAGATGATAGACGTCTTCTCGCTTCTGATAGCGCTTGTGGCGTTCCGGCTTGCATCGAGCAGGCCGGACAGCCGCTACACCTACGGTCACCGCAAGGCATCCGTTCTGATATCCCTGTTCAATGCCCTCCTGCTTGTCTGTGCCGTGTGCGTGATAGTATATGAGAGCATGGAGAAGTTCCTGGAGCCGTCGCCTGTAGACGGGGCTGCGGTATCGTGGACAGCCGCCGTGGGTATCCTGGTCAGCGGGGTGAGCGCACTTCTGATGATGCACCATCAGAAAAAGGACATCAACACACGGGGGGCGTTCCTGCATATGGCGGCTGACTCAATGCTCTCGCTGGGCGTAGTACTCTCCGGTGTGGTCATCAGCCTCACCGGCTGGTATCGTATCGATCCGATAATCAGCCTTGTCATAGCCGCCGTGATCCTTGTCAACGGCATCCGCCTGCTCTCCGAAGCCTTGAGGATGATTACGGACGGGGTGCCGCGCGGAGTGGACTATGATGCAGTAAGGGCCGTGATCGCCGGATGCGAGGGGGTGAAGAGCATCGAAGAGCTGCACGTCTGGGCGGTGAGCATCAACCAGACAGCCCTCACGGTGCGCGTGCAGGTCAACGGCTCAGCCGAAGCGGTGCGCAAGGCCCTGCACGAAAAACTGGATAAACTCGGGTTCAATCCCGTGACAATAGAAACGATATGAAGAAGTGTATTATCATGATGGCTGCCGCCGCAGTGGCCGCAGCCGCCTGCTCGCAGGCAGTGAAGTCCCCGGTGGGACAGTGGAAGATCGTCTCCGCAGACGGGGAGACAGTGCAGACGGTTGAGAAAACCCCTTACATCGTCTTCGGTGAGGACGGCAGGGTGCACAGTTGCCTAGGGGTCAACATCGCAAACGGGGACTACAAGCTCGACGGCGACAAACTCAAGATAGGTGAGATGGGCATGACCATGATGGCCGGCCTTCCGCAGGACATGGCTGTGGAGAACAAGGTCCGCGAGGCCATAAATGCAGTTGAGCGCATCAGCTATTCTGCTGACACGCTCAAACTCTCTGATGCCGAGGGCAAGGTGCGCCTCGCTCTTGTGCCCGCTACTGACGCGGAGGTCTCACAGGACTAATACTCATCCCATCCCTTGATGCTGATGCTCTCCTGCGGCTCCGCGCAGAACGCCCTGATGTAGGCGGTGGCAAGCCTTGAGTTGGTGATCAGCGGGACGTTGAAGTCGATGGCGGCGCGGCGCATACGGTATCCGTTGCTGAGTTCCCCGCGACTGTAGTTCTTCGGGATGTTTATCACCAGTTCCACCCGATGGTCCTTTATCAGGTCAATAGCTGAAGGGTGTCCCTCAGTGGAAGTCTCATCAGGACGGAGTGCCAGCTTTGCGGGCACTCCGTTCTCGTTGAGGTAGCGGCAGGTGCCTTCTGTGGCGTAGATCTCTATCCCCTTGGCGCTCAGCAGCTGGCAGGCCGGGAGGATGTCCGCCTTCTGGCGGGCGTTGCCCGAGGAGATCAGCACGGCTTTCTTCGGGATGCGGTGTCCCACGGAGAGCATGGCCTTGAGCAGGGCGTCATCGAGGTTGTCCCCGATGCAGCCGACCTCTCCGGTGGAGGACATGTCCACCCCGAGCACGGGATCAGCCTCGTTGAGCCGGGAGAACGAGAACTGGGAGCACTTCACGCCCACGTACTCGAGTTCGAACGGATCGATCCCCACCGGGACCGGGTGCTCTCCGAGCATGCAGCGGGTCGCGAGTTCGATAAAGTTGACTTTCAGAACCTTGGAGACGAACGGGAAACTTCTTGAGGCTCTGAGGTTGCACTCGATGACCTTGATGTAGTTGTCCGTGGCGAGGAACTGGATGTTGAACGGGCCGGTGATGTGCAGCTCAGCAGCGATGGCGGCCGTGGTCTTGCGGATCCTGGCGGCCGTGATGCCGTAGGTCTTCTGCGGAGGGAACTGTATGGTTGCGTCCCCGGAGTGCACGCCCGCGAACTCGATGTGCTCGGAGATGGCGGAGGCGATCACACGTCCGTTGTCGGCCACGGCATCGCACTCAAGCTCCTTGCAGCGCTGCATGAACGAACTGATGACGACAGGGTGCTCCTCGGAGACCTCCACGGCCATGTCGAGGCAGATCTTCAGGTCATCGTAGCTGTAGCACACGTTCATGGCAGCTCCGGAGAGCACATAGGAAGGGCGCACAAGCACCGGGAACCCCACTTCTGCGATGAAGCTGTCGATGTCCTCCATCGTGGTGAGCTCTCTCCATCTCGGCTGGTCGATGCCGAGCTTGTCCACGATCTGGGAGAACTTGTTGCGGTCTTCCGCGCGGTCGATGTCCGTGGCAGAGGTGCCGAGGATCCTCACTCCGCTCTTCATCAGAGGCAGGGCGAGGTTGTTAGGGATCTGGCCTCCCACGCTGACTATCACGCCCATCGGTTTCTCGAGCGTGCAGATGTCCATCACGGTCTCGTAGCTGAGCTCGTCGAAGTAGAGGCGGTCGCAGCTGTCGTAGTCGGTGGAGACGGTCTCGGGGTTGTAGTTGATCATGATGGCCCTGTAGCCGCGTTTGCGCAGGGTCTGCAGGGCGTTCACCCCGCACCAGTCGAACTCCACGCTGCTGCCGATGCGGTAGGCCCCCGAACCGAGCACTATCACGGAGCGGGAACTCTCGCTGAAGCTTACGTCGTCGGCGCTGCCGTTGTAGGTGAGGTACAGGTAGTTGGTGTCGGACGGGAACTCCGCCGCCAGAGTGTCTATCTGCTTGACCACCGGCCTCAGACCCTCAGACTTCCTGCGCGAGCGTACGTCGGATTCCGGAATGTTGAATACGCGGCCTATCTGGATGTCCGAGAATCCCTGACACTTGGCTTTGCGCAGAAGGTCATAGCTTACCTCGCTGAGGCTCTTGACACTTTCCAACTCACGGTAGGTGGATTCGATGTTCTCGAGCTTGTCGAGGAACCATCGGTCGATCTTGGTAAGATCGTGTATCCTGTCCACGCTGTAGCCCGACTCGAATGCGGCGGCTATGGCGAAGATGCGGGTGTCGGTAGGGTTCTTGAGGGCGTCGTCAAGGTCGGCGGCGCTATATGGCTTGTTGCAGACGAAGCCGTTGGCTCCCTGTCCTATCATGCGCAGGCCCTTCTGGATGGCTTCCTCGAAGTTGCGTCCGATGGCCATCACCTCACCCACGCTCTTCATGCTGGAGCCGATCTCGCGGGATACTCCCTTGAATTTGGCAAGATCCCAGCGCGGAATCTTGCAGACCACATAGTCAAGGGCCGGTTCGAAGAATGCCGGCGTGGTCTTGGTGACGGCGTTGTTGAGCTCAAAGAGTCCGTAGCCAAGGCCGAGCTTGGCTGCGATGAAGGCCAGAGGGTAGCCTGTGGCCTTGGACGCGAGGGCGGAGGAACGGCTCAGACGGGCGTTGACCTCGATCACGCGGTAGTCCTCCCCGTCCGGGCTGAAAGCGTACTGGACATTGCACTCTCCCACGATCCCGATGTGGCGCACGATGTCGATGGCTGTCTTGCGGAGGAAGTGGAACTCCTCGTTGGAGAGGGTCTGCGACGGGGCCACGACGATGCTCTCTCCGGTGTGGATGCCGAGCGGGTCGAAATTCTCCATGTTGCAGACGGTGATGCAGTTGTCGTAGGAGTCGCGCACGACCTCATACTCAATCTCCTTCCAGCCGCGCAGGGACTTTTCCACCAGCACCTGCGGGGAGAAGGAGAACGCCTTGGTGGCCACGGCGTTGAGTTCCTCTTCGTTTTCGCAGAAGCCGGAGCCCAGACCTCCGAGCGCGTAGGCCGCGCGCAGGATCACCGGATAGCCGACCTGGGCGGCTGCGGCGCGGGCCTCCTCTATGTTGGCGGCCGCGTGCGAGCGGATGGTCTTGACGCCTATCTGGTCGAGCTTCTCAACGAAAAGCTCCCTGTCCTCGGTGTCGATGATGGCCTGGACCGGCGTGCCGAGCACCTTGATGCCGTATTTGTCGAAGATGCCGTCGCGGTAGAGCTGCACCCCGCAGTTGAGGGCCGTCTGTCCTCCGAAAGAGAGAAGGATGCCCTGCGGCTTTTCCTTCTCGATGACCTTCTCCACGAAATACGGGGTGACGGGCAGGAAGTATATCTTGTCCGCCACGCCCTCGGATGTCTGCACCGTGGCGATGTTTGGGTTGATGAGCACGGTTCGTATGCCTTCTTCCTTGAGGGCCTTGAGGGCCTGGGAACCGCTGTAGTCGAACTCTCCGGCCTCGCCTATCTTGAGTGCCCCTGAACCGAGCACCAGCACTTTCTTTATTCTTCTGTCAATCATTACAACCTTGATATGAATTCATCGAAAAGGAACTCCGTGTCCACCGGGCCGCTTGAGGCCTCCGGGTGGAACTGGGCGGAGAAGAACGGCTTGCTGCGGTGGCGTATGCCCTCGTTGGTAAGGTCGTTCATGTTGGTGAAATACGGCTCCCAGTCAGATCCGAGAGTGGCTTCGTCCACTGCAAAGCCGTGGTTCTGCGAGGTGATGAAGCAGCGTTCTGTGCCGTTCATCCTCACCGGCTGGTTGTGGCTGCGGTGTCCGTATTTGAGCTTGAATGTCTTTGCGCCTGCGGCGAGGGACATCAGCTGGTTGCCCATGCAGATGCCGAATATCGGCCTGTCGCCTTCGTAAGCCTTGCGGATGTGCTCGACAGCGGCGCGGCAGAGCTCAGGGTTGCCGGGGCCGTTGGAGATGAAGAGCCCGTCCCAGTCGAGGGTGTTGAAATCGTAGTCCCACGGGACCCTTGTCACCTGCACACCCCTGTCCAGCAGGCAGCCCATGATCCTGTGCTTGACGCCGCAGTCCACCAGAACCACCTTCTTGCCTTCGGAGCCGTAATGCATCACTTCCTTGCAGCTGACGGCAGCGACCTGGTTGTCGAGGTTGGGATCATAGAACGGAAAGTCCTCCGATGCGCCCTCCGGGACTATCTTGCCGAGCATCGCGCCCTGTTCGCGGAGCATCTTTGTGAGCTCGCGGGTGTCGATGCCGAAGATACCCGGGACTTTCTGCTCCTTGAGCCATTCGTCGAGGCTCTTGACCGCGTCCCAGTGGCTGTATTTCTCGCTGTAGTCCGAGATTATAAGGCCCTTGACGTGGATCCTCTCCGACTCGAAGGTCGTGCAGAGTCCGTTGGAGTCGTATTTTTCTGACGGGATGCCGTAGTTCCCGATCAGCGGGTAGCTCACGCAGAGTATCTGCCCTTCGTATGACGGGTCGGTCAGGCTCTCCGGATAACCGACCATCGCCGTGGAGAAGACCACTTCTCCGCTGCCGGCGCCGTCGTATCCGAAGCTCCAGCCTTCCATCCTGCACCCGTTCGCAAGGACGAGCGCTGCTTTTTTTCGAGTTTCTGCCATATTATCTAGAAGTTGGATGCTTGTTTCATGAGTTCGGCTACTCTGTCGTTGCAGAGGTTCCCGAGGCTCCCGATATGTGTGTGGCCGAGGTCGGAGGCCTTGAGGGAGGCTGTGTCACCCCCTGAGTATTTGAAGCGGCCCTCGTTGACCTCCACCCCCACCTGCCTGTAGGCTTCGCGGAAGGGTGTGCCTGAGAGCGTCCTGCGGTTGACTTCCTCCACGGTGAAAAGGTGGGTGTAGAGAGGGTTGCCCAGGATGTGTGTGTTGACTTCGATATGTGCGAGCATGTAGTCCGTCATCTTAAGGCAATCGTGCATCATCTCCAACGCCGGGAAGAGTATGTCCTTGAGCAGCTGGTAGTCACGGTGATAGCCGTGGGGGAGGTTGCTGCAGAGCATCGAGATTTCGTTTTCCGTGGAGAGGATGCGGTCGCACTTGCCGCGCACCATCTCCCAGACGTCGGGGTTCTTCTTGTGCGGCATGATGCTGGAGCCGGTAGTCAGGCTGTCCGGGAAGTGGATGAAGCCGAAGTTCGGGCACATGTACATGCAGCAGTCGGCTGCGAACTTGTTGAGGGTGAGCGCTATGGAGCCCATTGCCGCGGCTGTGCACTTCTCTGTCTTGCCACGGCTCATCTGTGCTGCGACGCTGTTGATGACCGGGGAGTCGAAGCCCAGCAGACGGGTGGTCATGTCCCGGTCCAGAGGGAAGGAGTTGCCGTAGCCGGCGGCTGAGCCGAGGGGGTTGCGGTTGACGACCCTGTAGGCCCCATGGAGCATGTGCATGTCGTCCACCAGGGCTTCGGCGTAGGCTCCGAACCACAGACCGAAGGATGACGGCATGGCTATCTGGAAATGTGTGTAGCCGGGCAGAAGCACCTCCTTGTATTTCTCGCTCAAGCTCTGGAGGGTGCGAAAGAGCTGGAGCGTCTCATCCCGCATCGCCAGGATCTCATCGCGCAGGAAGAGCTTTATGTCCACGAGGACCTGGTCGTTGCGTGAGCGGCCGGAATGGATCTTCTTGCCCATGTCCCCGAGCTCGCGGGTGAGGCTGAGCTCGATCTGGGAGTGGATGTCCTCCACATCGTCTTCCAGGACGAAACTGCCGTCCCTGACCGTGTCTTCTATCCTGTCGAGGGCTGCCGTGAGGCTGTCAAGCTCGTCTTTGGTGAGCAGGCCGATGCTTTCCAGCATCCTGATGTGTGCCTTCGAGCCCTGTATGTCATATGCTGCCAGCCGAAGGTCGAGCTGCCTGTCGTTGCCGACGGTGAAACTCTCCACCTTTTCTGTCGCGCTTGTACCTTTATTCCAGAGTGTTGCCATGAAAATTATTGATGTATTCGGTGTATGTTTCTATTGCTTGCTGAATCTCGCTTGTGAGTATGTATTCGTCAGCCTTGTGTGAGCGTGCGGAGTCGCCGGGGCCCATCTTGATGGCCTCGCATCCGATCCTCATCCAGTCGGAGGTGGTGGGGGAGGAGAACTCCTCAAGTCCCAGGGCGCGGGCGGCTGCGAGCAGGGGCGAGCCTTCCGGGGTGGCGGATGAGCGGTTGGCGAGATTGCGGGCCTTGAGACTGCTGCGGCACAGGGCCTGGAGTTCCTGGAGGATCTCCGTGTTGGTGTATTGCTCCGTCGGGCGTATGTCCACGACGAAGCGGCACAGGTCCGGGATGACGTTGTGGGCGCTGCCCGCCTCGATCTGGGTGACGTTGAGGCGGACATCCCCCATCCTCGGGGAGTGTCTGGTGAAGCGGTGGGCACGCAGGGCTGCGATGTCGTCGAGGGCGATGTACAAGGCGTTGACGCCTTCTGCCCGTGCCGCGTGACCGCTTACCCCGTGGGCCTCCCCGTCGAGTACAAGCAGACCCCTTTCGCTCGTGGCGGCCTTCATCCCGGTCGGTTCCCCGACTATAACCCAGTCCGGGAGGGGGAATCTTCCGCTTTCCCCGAGTCCTCCGGAATAGAGCCACCTTGCCCCGTCCGGGCCGGAGCGCTCCTCCTCCCTTGTCAGGACGAGCATCAGGTTGAACGGCAGCGGAATATTATAAAAATGACGGAAAGTGGCAATCATCGACACCACACTTCCGCCGTCATCATTGGAACCGAGCCCCCGGACGATACTCTCGTCGTCACCCGGATCGAAAGGATCCCTTGTATAGCCGCCGGATGCGCTGACAGTGTCCAGATGGGCATCCAGGGCCAGAGTCTTCTTGAGAGGGTCGAAATGCCGGGTCACGGAGACTATGTTGCCGCCCGGCAGGCTGTGTTCGATTCCGAAACTGTCCAGCGCTGCGCTTACCAAAGAACTGACCTTGCCCTCTTCGAAGGAGAGGGAAGGGGTGCGGACCATCTGCCTGAGAAGGTCTATGTATTCACCATACTTTGTCATAGAGCCAGTCTTGTACCCGCACCATCATCAAGCAGGCTTGAGGAGTGCAGGATGCGTACACCAGTCGCGCCGGAACGCAGCGCCGAAAAGGCGTTGTCCAGCTTCGGGATCATCCCCTGCGCGACACGTCCCTCGTCCTTCAGTCGGGTGTAGCCGTTGAAGTCGAGAAGCGGAATTACGCTTGACGGATCATCCAGACTGTAAAGTACGCCATTTTTTTCGAAACAATAAAGAAGTTCTGCCTTAATTGCAGCAGAAATTGATGAGGCTATGGTGTCGGCGTTGGTGTTGAGAAGCTCCCCGTGGCCATCGTGGCTGATGGCGCAGAATACCGGAACTATTCCTGAATCAATGAGTCTGAGCAGTCTCGCGGCATCTACTGACTCTGGCTTGACATCTCCCACGAGCCCGTAGTCGAGTCTGGTCACTCCATCGGACAGGAGTTTCGGGGCTCGGCGGGATGCTTTGATAAGGGAGGCGTCACATCCGGCGAGGCCCATCGCGTTGCATCCATTGCTCTGAAGCAGGGCGGTGATGTGCTTGCTGCACCATCCGGCGTAGACCATGGTTACAAGCTGGAGCGTCTGCGGATCGGTGACCCTGCGTCCCTCGACCATCTGCGGCTCCATCCCCAGTCTGCGCTGGAAGTCGCTTGCTATCTTGCCGCCACCGTGCACGAGGACTTTCGGCCCTTCGAGGGACGCGAAGTCCTTGCAGAACTTCTCAAGCAGCTCCGGAGAGTCCACCACGTTGCCGCCGATCTTGACAACCTTTATCATAGGGACTCGAGCATTTTCTTGATGACCGTCTGGGCGGAGACGACCCTGTTGGCCGCTTCCGGAATCACTAGAGAGCGCGGGCCCTCTATGACATCATCGCTGACTATCATGTTGCGTCTCACCGGCAGGCAGTGCATGAAGAAGGCATTGTCGGTGAGGGCCATCTTCTCGCTTGTCACTGTCCATGAGCGGTCGCGGCTGAGGACTTTGCCGTAGTTGTCTCCTTCGTAGGCGGACCAGTTCTTTGCATATACGAAGTCGGCTCCGCGCAGGGCCTCGTCCTGGTCGTGGGTGACTTTGGCATTTCCCACGAACTCCGGTGCAAGGTCATATCCTTCAGGGTTTGCTATCACGAAATCGTAGCCGGCGAAGTTCATGCCCTCGGCAAATGAGTTCGGAACGGCCTGCGGAAGAGCCTTCGGGTGCGGTGCCCAGGTCATCACCACTTTCGGACGCTCCTTGGTCTTGTGCTCCTCGATGGTTATGATGTCGGCGAAGGTCTGGAGGGGATGCCTGGTGGCGGCTTCCATGCTGAAGACCGGCTTGCCGGAGTATTTTATGAACTGGTTGAGGATCACCTCGTTGTAGTCGTCCCGCTTGCTTTCGAAACGTGCGAATGACCTCACTCCTATCATGTCGCAGTAGCATCCCATCACCGGGATGGCTTCGAGCAGGTGCTCGCTCTTGTCGCCGTCCATGATCACTCCGCGCTCGGTCTCAAGTTTCCAGGCTCCCTGGTTGACATCGAGGACGATGACGTTCATCCCGAGGTTGAGCGCGGCTTTCTGGGTGCTCAGGCGGGTGCGGAGGCTGTTGTTGAAGAAGACCATCAACAGGGTCTTGTTGCGGCCGAGTGTCTGGTCGGCGAACGGGTTCTTTTTGACTTGCTGTGCTTGGGCGAGCGCCTCCTTGAGGTCGCCGAGCTGGCGTATGTTTGTGAATTCTTTCATCTTGCCGTTATGCTGTGAGTTCTCTCCATGCCTTGATGAACCTGTCCGCCGTGGCTTCGCTTACGGTTAGGGATGGCAGGAGCCGGATTACTGAAGCGCCTGCGGCCCCGGTAAAGAAGCGCTTCTCGAAGAGCAGGCGGTCGCGCAGGCCGATGTACTCAGGCTTAAGTTCAAGTCCTATCATCAGTCCGCGGCCACGGTATTCTTTTAGGGCCTTGTCTCCGCGGAGGGCTGTCTTGAAGTGCTCGCCGATCTTGGCTGCATTCTCGATAAGGTGCTCGTTCTCGATCACGTCGAGGACGGCAAGGGCTGCCGTGCATGCGAGGTGGTTGCCTCCGAAAGTTGTGCCCAGCATCCCGTATTCCGGCTTGATGTCAGGGGAGATGAGCACTCCGCCTATGGGCAGGCCGTTGGCCATGCCCTTGGCTGTGGTGATGATGTCGGCCCTGATGCCCGACTTCTGGTGAGCGAAGAACAGGCCGCTGCGTCCGTAGCCTGACTGTATCTCGTCCAGTATGAGCTTGGTGCCGTATTTGTCGCAGAGGGCCCTGAGGCCACGCAGGAACTCGTCGGACGGCTCGTATATGCCGGCCACGCCCTGGATGCCCTCTATTATTGCGGCGGCGTATTGGCGGCTTGAGAGTTCTCTCTCCACGGCCTCAAGATCGCCCAACGGGACGAAACTGATATGGTCCGTGCTGTTGAACGGGGCGCGGAGTTTCGGATTGTCGGTGGCGGCCACTGCTCCGCTGGTGCGGCCGTGGAATGCCTTGTTGAATGCGAGCACTCTGGCTCTGCCGGTCGCGAAGGAGGCCAGCTTCATGGCGTTCTCGTTGGCCTCGGCTCCGCTGTTGCAGAGGAAGAGCGCGTAGTCATCATATCCGCTGGCTTTGCCGAGCCTTGCTGCGAGCTCGCGCTGGAGGGAGTTCTGCACGGCGTTGGAGTAGAAGCCGAGCCTGGTAAGCTGGTCCTGGAGCATCTTGACGTAGTGCGGGTGGCAGTGCCCGATGCTGATGACGGCGTGCCCGCCGTATAGGTCGGTGTACTCGACCCCGTCCTTGTCCCAGAGTGTCGTGTCGAGCCCGCGTACAGGCTCGATGTCCCAGAGTTTATATACTTTGAATAAGTCCATGTCTAAAATGCTGAAGCTTTGAGTCTCAATCCTGCATCTTCGGGAAAACCGAACATCAGGTTCATGTTCTGGACGGCCTGCCCCGAGGCGCCCTTGAGGAGGTTGTCGATGACGGAGCACACCACCAGCTTGCCGTCGTGCTTCTCCAGGGAAATGAGGCATTTGTTGGTGTTGACAACCTGTTTGAGGTCAACTGGGGTGCCGCTCACGAATGTGAAACGGGCATCGCCATAATAGCCCCGGTAGAGGCTGGATGCTTCCTCCAGGGTGAGTTCGCAGTCCGTGTAGACTGTGGCGAAGATGCCACGGGTGAAATCTCCTCTCATCGGGATGAAGTTGACCGGAGAGCTGAAGTCCGGCTGCATCAGGGAGAGGTTGCGGCGGATTTCCTTGAGGTGCTGGTGCTCAAAGACTTTGTAGGCCGAGATGTTGTTGCTGCGCCAGCTGAAGTGCGTGGTCTCGGACGGCCTCACCCCGGCTCCTGTCGAGCCTGTGATGGCGTTGACGCAGATCTCACCTTCCAGGATGCCGGCTTCTGCCAGAGGCAGGAGGGCGAGTTGGATCGCTGTGGCGAAGCAGCCCGGGTTGGCGAGGCTTGTGGCCTGCTGTATCTTTTCTCTCTGCATCTCTGGAAGACCGTAGACGTAGCCCCCGCTCTCGTCGCGGAAGTCCTGCGCGAGGTCTATCACTTTGAGGCGGGAAGGCCGCTCATGCTGCGCCCAGAACTCATGGCTCTTGCCGTGGGCTGAACACAGGAAGAGGACATCCACGGAGTTGAGCTCGAAGCTGTCACAGAACCTGAGGTCCGTGTCGCCGAGCAGCCCGCTGTGCACCTCATAGAGGTATTTGCCGGCGCTGCTCTCTGAGTGGACGAAGTCAAGGTCAGCATAAGGGTGGTTGACCAGGAGCCTTATGAGTTCGCCGGCGGTGTATCCGGCTCCGCCCACGATCCCGACCCGTATCTTTGACGGGCGTTCTGCGGCTGCGGCCTCGCCTTTCCTGCGTGCTGGTTTCTTGCCGGGTCTGGTCTCGGCGGATGATGCTCTGCGGCGCTGTCTTGTCTCTGCCATTACTATAAACTTTCCTCGTCCTGATGCTTGCTGTAGTATACACGGAGCGGGGTGGAGAGCACCTTGATGAAGCCCTTGGCGTCTTCGGCGGTCCAGCCCTTCTGGGTCTCGCCGTACTCGCCGAGCCTTGACTTCACGAGGTCGTCAGGGGAGTCCACTCCCACGGTGGAGAAGCTGTACGGGCGGAGTTCGAGGGTGACTGTGCCGTTGACGTTGCGCTGGCTGCTCTCGAGCATCGCCTCGATGTCGCGCATCACCGGCTCAAGGTACTGGCTCTCGTGCAGGAACATGCCGTACCAGTTGGCCACCTGGTCCTTCCAGTACTGCTGCCACTTGGAGAGGGTGAACTTCTCGAGGAACTTGTGCGCCCCGATGATGAGCATCGGTGCTGCCGCCTCGAAGCCCACGCGGCCCTTGATGCCGATGATGGTGTCCCCGACGTGCATGTCACGCCCTATGCCGTAGGCTGCTCCGATGGCTTCCACGGCCTGGATGGCCGCGATCTTGTCATCGTAGTATGCTCCGTTGACCTCGGTGAGTTCGCCTTTCTTGAAGCCGAGGCTGAGGATTTCGCTGCCGCTGCGGCTGACTTGCTTGAGGTAGGCGGATTCCGGGAGACCCTGCGTGGAGTCCAGGATTTCTCCGCCGCAGATGGAGGTCCCCCAGATGCCTACGTTATAGGAGTATTTGAGTTTCGTGAAGTCGGCGTTGAACCCGTGCGCGTTGAGGTAGTCAACTTCTTCCTTACGGGAGAGGTTGCCGTCGCGGGTGAGGGTGATGATCTCCATCTCCGGACACATCACCAGGAAGGTCATGTCGAAGCGGACCTGGTCGTTGCCGGCACCGGTGGAGCCGTGGGCTAT
>CAKUYG010000040.1 GCA_934702165.1 uncultured Bacteroidales bacterium
GCTTGAGTTGTAAAGATATAAAAATTCGTAGAAACCACGAACAGTCCGCGTCTTTCCAGGTGTGAGCCGTATCTGCCCCACACCTGCACCCCGCCCGAAAAAAAATCCGGGAGGCCTTTTTTAGGGGCCACCCGGATGAAGCCGGTCATAGTCTGTTGATATATATTCTATGCTATTAAGCAGAAATTTCATGTTTCCCCGGCAGACGGGAGCTTGTTTTTGCAAATATAGCCATCTGTTTTTTAATCCGCACACCGTACAATCAAATGAACCTAAATTGACCCGGCGTGAACCATTGTGGACCGAGGCGCAGGTCACAGAGGCGGTGAGCACGAGACGGCCGGACGGGCTCGAAGCGGTGGCAGATGATGGCAGCAGACGGCGGCAGACGGTGGCAGCTAACTCGCTGACTGTCAATTATAAAAGCGCTTCGCCTATCCACAAAATCGTACAAGCGATATCACTATTCACCTAATTATCAAGCTTTTATCCGCCACCACCTCCCCAAGCAGAATACCCAAGAACCAACACAACCTCACGGCTCCCCGTTAAGAATCATCTCACAAACAGTCCTGCCATCATCGGCGAACCACACATGCACCACTTTGTCGGACACCCAAATAATCAATAAGTTGCGTAACATTTGGCATTTTTCGTCAGTCATGCGCCACCGCACACTCTTTATTCAAAAAGAAAATTTTCGACAAGCGAAAACAAAGGCAAAACCTGTTTTGACTCTGCCGAGCATAGAAAAGTAGCACGGAGCGAATCCGCCCTCAAGAATCTTTACCAGATCTGCGGCTACTTATTTTTTGCCGCTTACTAAATGTGCACCGTGGCAGGATCTGAGCCGGCCCAATACAAGAGCACCACAATATACGATGCATAACGATACCAACAGAAAAAACTTGGATTCCCCACAACGATTCGCTAACTTGCGTCAACTAAATTCAGACTATGGGACACAATGGGGATAGAATCAGAGGTGAAAGACGTGTTTGGCACATTTACCAAAGGGCTCGCCACGGATTTGTAGTATTCTACAACACAAGAGATTGCCTTGTGTTCTTCACGGTTTTTTCAATGAAAGCGACACGGCATAATATCAAGGTATTAGGTTTATGCCTGATGTTCAACCATATCCACATCATCATAGAAGCTTCTGACAAAGCTCTCGTCGCAGCATTCATGCGGGATGTCATATCCCGTTTCGCAATGCTTTACAACAAGAGGCATGGTATCTCGGGGCAGCTTTTCAGAAGCTACGGTATTGCTCTCAAAAAGGGAGACAAAGCAATCAGGACGACGCTCGCGTATCTCTACAACAATCCAGTAGAAGACCGCCTATGCCGGAAAGCCGAAGAATGGCAATGGAATTTTCTTGCATACGCACAGTCAGCATATCCTTTCTCAGACAAACTGATCCTCAAAAGAGCCACAAAAAGACTCCGCCGCTCAATAGAACAAGTAAGAGTTCTTCGCGAAACAGGATACATACTTGGATACGAAGCGATCGAGAGTCTTTGCAAAGAACTGGATACCACGGAGAAAAAGCAGATGGTCGATTACATAATCAAATTATACTCAGTCATCGACTTCCGCTCAACCACTTCATTCTACGGAAATTATAGCAAAATGTCGCGCGCATTCGAAAGCAATACCGGCAGCGAATACGACATTGCAGAATCTTATGAAAACCACTCCGGA
This sequence comes from uncultured Bacteroidales bacterium, assembly GCA_934702165.1. Lineage (GTDB taxonomy): Bacteria > Bacteroidota > Bacteroidia > Bacteroidales > UBA932 > Cryptobacteroides. The sequence continues at coordinate 1,708 of CAKUYG010000040.1, forward strand.
CCATCATATAGGAAGATGTCTCTATACGCATCCAGAGATATTCACAACCTATTATGCCAGCCGCTGCAAATCAGGGAAATGTATATGGCAGAACTTCTCCGAAACTGTCAAGTCAAAAGACATCATGCAATGAAGTTCCTGCACATGGATTCCGAGGAGGCAAAATGAATAAAGGTCAGCAAAAACAAAACAGACAACAAAATAATTACGTACCTTTCAGACATGAAGTACAAGAACTTTTATATGTTGCCGGAATGCTCTGACAACAGCTATTCCGGAAAAATCACCGGAGAAAAGGATCTCGGTATCATAGAATCCGATTCCATGGATGAACTGACAAAAGAATTTCAAAAGACAGTTGACGACTATCTTGAAGAAAAGAAAGTCCGCGGTGAAAGAAAACGAAAGAGAGCCGTAATATCAATATTGATATTCCTCACCATTATCATTTCAATGACAGCGACTTGTCCAACTAAAGACAAGCACATTTCCGCCTTCTCCAACCAGTTCACAGCCATATTGAATGACAGCGCAGATGCAGATAAGACAGGGCTGGCGGCAATCGGAGTTCTATTCGGGAACCAAATCATAGGTGCACTTGTCAGCCATTATCTCGTGATTGATGACTGCTTTATCTTCAATGTAGGGAAACTCCATTATGGAGGGAAAGCACGCATCGTATCAATAGGTGTCTTCGGCCACGTCTTTACCGCATCGCAAAAACAGATCGAAGAAGCCGTCCACAACGACAAAGATTTGCAGGAACTCATGGGCGGCCTGATTTAGAAGTCGAAACGTTGAACATCTTCACCTGCGCATTGCATTTGGCGAACAGAAAGCAAGGAAGGAGAAGAAGACATAGAGAGCGGTGGCGGATAAGACGCTGACTATCAAGCAAAAGAGCTTTCAGCCTCCACTCAAATCGCGGCAAGACATATCGTTATTCGCTTATATATCAAGTACTTATCCGCCACCGTACCCAACATAGGCAGACACCACCAAAGTGCAGTGACAGGGCCGGCACCGGCTCAACACAGGAGCATCGCCGGTGGCGACCCTGCCACGACGCTCACCAACCCAACGACCTGTCGTTCACGCGCCGCAAAAGTCTGGCAAAAAAAGAAAAGGCAACCCATACGCTAAAGTCGGGCGGACACGAAAGCCGAATCACCCGCGAAAGCCAACCCGGCCATGAAAAACAGAGCAACCACAAAAGACAGCCACCCACGGGAGACAGACCGGACACGACGGCCGGACAACGTGAATTCCGATAACTTTTGTATATTTGCCAAGATTCGAAGGCGGCCGGAAAGACTCTGCGGCTAGCAGTGAGACCGAAGATGCAAGCACAAGCGGCCCAAGCCGTGCAATAAGTCGACCGAAACCAGAGGCCACAAGGAATCAGAATACCACAAGACGCACAGAACCAACGACAACGGACAAAATATGAAACGAATCCTTTTCATATGCCACGGTAATATTTGCAGAAGCCCGATGGCGGAATTCATACTCAAAGCCCTGCTCAGAGCAAGGGGCGATGAAGACCAGTACCTTATAGAGTCGGCGGCCGTCTCTGACGAAGAATACGGCAACCCCATCTATCCGCCGGCAAAGCGCTGCCTCAAGCAGCACGGCGTCCAGTTCGACCAGACCAAGACCGCCCGCACCGTCACCCCGGAAGATTACCGGAAATTCGACCGCATCATCTGCATGGACACCAGCAATCTCCGCTGGCTCGAAAGAGTGATGGGTCCAGACCCCGACGGCAAAGTCCACCTGCTGATGTCATATACCGGACACAGCCGCGACGTCGTGGACCCATGGTACACCGGAGACTTCGAACAGGCATTCCAAGACATCCTTGAAGGCTGCGAGGCTATGCTCAAGGCCGGGATATAAAAAGCTCCGGAATATAAAAGAGCTCTCCGCAAACGGGGAGCTCTCTCACAAAACAGGCGACAGAAAACCGGAGGCCCTAATTGACCAGCACTTTCTTATAGCCGAGACGTTTGATCTCTATTGCTGCACCAATGCGGTACAATACTGTGTAGGCGCGCACAAGCACATAGAAACCGAGATCCGTCTGCGGCTCGATGCTCTCGTGCCTTATCAGGCCGAGAGTGGCAAGGGCACAGCTCAGAAGTGTGTCGTTGATCTTCTTGGCCTCAGGGTCATCAGCCTTGAATCCCAGCACGTCCTGCAGGATGTGCTCGTCCATGTTGTCCCAACCTTTGCTGCCATAATACGACTTATAGCTGTCATCCTTGTGAGCCTCCCAGTCCACATCCCAGTTGTGGGCCACGCCCATCCCCAGAAATGCCGCCCACGAAAGCGCGGCTTCCGGATAAGCGTTGAAATTCTCCACAGCGTCCGCAGTATAGTCCTTGATATAGGAATCCCATTTTTCATCGATATCGGGACTCCTGAGCACTTCGTCACCCAACAGGCCCGCGCCCTGGCAGACCTTGAGGAGACCGTCTTCGAGAATCTTCTCGAACCTGTCCAAATATTCTGTATCCATGATAGTTATACTCTATGAACCTTTATAACGTTCTTTATGTTTGAAACCAAAGATATCACCTTGTCCAGCTCGGTGTTGGAAGGCACGAGCAGCCTGACGCTGATCTCATAAGTGCCTGTCCTCTGGTTCTCCTTGACATTGAAGGAACGCATCGAGACCTTGAATTTGCCGATCACGTCCATGATTGCGCTGAGCACCGGGTGCTCCATCCCTGCGGTGATGGCAAGATCGCAAACGAAGTCTCCCCCGCTGCTGCTGTCCTGCCAGATGACCTTCTGTATCCGGTACGGATAACGCTCTATCAGTCTCGCGGCGTTAGGGCAGGAGATCCTGTGTATCTTGATGCCGTCCGTCCTGGTGACAAAGCCGAAGACGTCATCACCGAAGACAGGGTTGCAGCACTTGGAAAGTTTATAGTCCAGCCCACGCACATTCTTGGCGCTGATCACCAGTATGTCGTCGGACGAAGTCCCGGCATATCCCTCCTTCGCCGCAGCCCCGTCCTTCTCCTCCGCAGTCGGAAGAGCCTTCTCGGACTGCTTCTGCAGGATGAAAGCCTTGATGTCGTTGACATCAACCTCTTCCCGCGATATGGCGGCAAGAAAAGGCATCACGGAACTATATTTACGCATCTTCATGAACTCGGTCTGCAATTCGTCACTGAACTCCAGTTTCCAGTTCTTGAGCCTGCGCTCCAGGATCTCGCGTCCTTCGGCGGCAGAGCGGCGTTCGTCGGCGTCAAGCTCCTGCTTTATCTTGCTGCGGGCTTTGGATGTGACCACCCATCCCAGCCAGTCCCGGCTCGGGCGCTGGTTGCGGCTCGTCATGATCTCCACCACGTCCCCCGTCTTCAGTTTTTCCTTGATCTGCACAGGTTTTCCGTTGACCTTACCTCCCGTGCAGCGGCACCCCACGTTGGAGTGGATGTTGAAGGCGAAATCCAGCACTGATGCCCCGGCAGAGAGGATTCTCAGTTCCCCGGTAGGGGTGAACACGAATATCTCCTTGTCCGGCGGCGCCGGCATGTCTTCAGGGCTGGCCTCGAAGGGGTTGGCAAGCGAATCACGCACTGACTGCATCCACCTGTCCAGCGATGCCTCGTGGCGTATGCCCTTATAGGCCCAGTGGGCCGCGTTGCCGCTCTCGGCCTCGATGTCCATGCGCTTCGTACGGATCTGGACTTCAAGGTATTTGCCTTGTTTGTTCTTGACAGTGATGTGCAGGGACTCGTACCCGTTGGGGCGCGGAGTAGTAAGCCAGTCGCGAAGGCGCTTGATATCCGGCTCGTACTCTTCGGTCACGTAGGAATACACCTTCCAGCAGAGGTCCTTCTCCACTTTCGGGTCGTCCTCGCAATCTATGATGAACCGGATGGCGAACACATCATATACCCCCTCAAACGGCACTTTCTGAACCTGCATCTTGCGGTAGATGGAATACGCGCTCTTCGTGCGGGCCTTGAGCTTGTAGCGGATGCCGGCATCGGAGAGCTTCTTCTCCAGCGGGCGGATGAACTCGGCCGTGAGCTGCTCCCTGTCCTTTTCCGTGGCCTTGAGCTTGTTGGTCACCGCACGGTACTGCTCCGGATCGGAGTAACGGAAGTAGATGTTGCCCAACTCATTATTGATGTTGTACAGTCCCAACTGATGGGCAAGAGGCATGTAAAGCATCATCGTCTCCAGGAGTTTCTGCTCCCGGGAGGTTTTCGGGAAGATGTTCAGATTCCTCATCACCTCCAGACGGTCGGCTATCTTCAGCACCACCACCCTCGGATCTGTGGAATACTGGACGATGAGCTTCTTGTAGTTCTCGGCTTCGAGCCTGGTGTCTTTCGGCTTGATGGTCGAGATCTTGTTGAGCCCATCGGCAATCTTGCGGACGTCCGCCGGGAATGAGCTGATGTCCACATCTTTATGAGTCCTCGTGGCCTCATGCAGATATACGGCGGCCACACATTCCACAGGCAACCCGATCTCGTCCGCCACTATCCGGGCGACATTGTCGGGATGCTGAATGAACGGGCTCCCGTCGTAACGGGTCTCATCTTTAAGCGCCTCCAGCGCCACTGCGCGGGCTTTTTCTACAAGTGCATCCATCAAACACAAATATACCAAATTTCGTGCTAAAACGTCCAGCAGTGCGCACGCCGATTTGCGGGCACGGATTTTAATTTGTAATTTCGCAACCCGTTATGAAGTACGGATTCGACAACGAGAAGTATCTTAAGATACAATCAGCCCACATCAAAGAACGCATAGCCCAGTTCGGCGACAAACTCTATCTTGAACTCGGCGGCAAACTGTTTGACGACTACCATGCGAGCCGGGTCCTTCCGGGATTCCAGCCTGACAGCAAACTCCGTATGCTACAGCAGCTTAGCGACTGTGCAGAGATTGTCATCGTCATCAGTGCCACCGACATAGAGAAAAACAAGATCCGCGCGGACTACGGCATCACCTACGAAATGGACGTGCTGCGCCTGCGCACCGAGTTCCAGAGCCGAGGCTTCCTTGTGAGCAGTGTCGTGATCACGCATTTCAACGGCCAGGCCAGTGCCAAGGCCTACAAAGCCAAGCTCAAGAAGCTTGGAATCAAGGCCTACTACCACTACACGATTGAAGGATACCCCAACAACGTGGCCCTTATCGACTCCGAGGAAGGGTACGGCAAGAACGACTATGTCCAGACCACCAGGCCGCTTGTCATTGTGACAGCACCGGGCCCGGGAAGCGGCAAGATGGCAGTATGCCTGAGCCAGCTCTACCACGAGCACAAGAAAGGCACGGCAGCCGGGTACGCCAAGTTCGAGACTTTCCCGGTGTGGAACCTCCCGCTGATGCACCCGGTCAACATAGCCTACGAAGCCGCCACCGCAGACCTCAACGATGTCAATATGATCGACCCGTTCCACCTGGAAGCCTACGGCAAGACGGCGATCAACTACAACCGCGACATCGAGATCTTCCCGATACTCAACGCCCTCTTCGAGGGAATCTACGGAAAAAATCCATACAAGTCCCCTACCGACATGGGAGTCAACATGGTAGGCAACTGCATCTGCGACAACGACATCTGCTGCAAGGCGGCCAATGACGAGATCATCCGCCGCTACTATGCCGCCCTTGAGAGGATGGCGGACGGCGAGGACAACGAGAACGAGGTCGGGAAAATCTCCCTTCTGCTCAAGCAGGCCGGCATCACCACGGAATACCGCAGGGTGACGGTAGCGGCCAAGCAGAGGGCAGCCACGGCAGGCAATCCGGCGGCCGCCATCGAACTCTCCGACGGCACCATCCTAAGCGCCGAAACCTCAGACCTGCTCGGCCCGTGTGCAGCCCTTATCCTTAAGGCCCTCAAGCACCTTGCAGGGATCGGACATGGGGTCAAGCTGATCCCGGGAAGACTGATAGAGCCTATCCAGAAGACAAAGGTGACCTTCCTTCACGGGAAGAATCCACGCCTGCATACTGACGAGGCCCTCATAGCGCTGTCAATGCTCAGCCCGGACGATGACAACTGCCGCAAGGCCCTGGACAAGTTGCCGGAGCTCAACGGCTGTCAGGTCCACTCGACAGTCCTGCTGAGCGACATCGACAAGAAAGTATTCAAAAAGCTCGGGGTGGACCTCACTTGCGAGCCTGTCCACGAGAGTTCTCACTGACAAGCTGTTCCGCATCCTGAGGGGCAGCCTTGCTCTTGTTGACGAAGCCGACTCCGGCAAATACGAGGACTATCGCCACGACCTTCTGCCAAGTCAGACTGTCCATCCCTATGATGATGCTGAACACGGTGGCTATCATCGGCTGGAGATATGTATAGAGGCTGATCACCGTAGGGCGTATCCTCTTCTGTGCCACGGGGATGAGGAAGTATGAGACAAATGTCGCAAATACCACCAGAAACGCTATTTCCCTCGCCACCGAAGGTGTGATTGCCGCAAAATCAGTGGTGAGGAAGCCTCTGGCCGAGAACGGGAGAGAAATCAGCAGCGAGAAGAGGAACATCCACTTCATGAACGTGACCACGCTGTATCGCGAGATTAGAGGGCGGAAAATGCCCAGGTACGCACCGAAGCTCACCCCGTTGAGCAGCATGAGCGCAATTCCGAGCGGCCTTGTCTGCTCTACGCCGTTGTGCGCCGAGACTGAATTGAATATCAGCATCAGCACCCCAGCAAGACTGAGGAATACTCCGCCGGCTTTCTTGGCGGTGATCGGCTCCTTCAGGAATATGGCGGCGAATATCATCGTGAATATCGGAGGCAAAGTGCCGAGTACCGACAGGTCGATGGAAGTGGTCATCGTCGTGGCCACCAGAAATGAGTACTGCGGCAAGAAAAGTCCGAGCACCGAAGCCAGAGCCGTCATCACTATGTCCTTCATAGCCATCTTCTCCTTAGGGAGGAAAAGCGACAGCAGCCAGAAAAGTGCCGACGCTCCTATGGCCCTGATGGAGAACAGGACCGAAGGGGAAATGCTGTGTGAATTTGCTATATCCTTGCAGAATATTATGTTAAACCCGAATATCGTATATGCGACGGCCACTGCAAGATGGCCGAAAAGTTTACTCTTGTCGATCATTTCTTTCTAGCAGTTTCTCAAGTTCAGAAAAAGCATCTATCACGCTGTCCGCCCCGCTTGCAAGGAGTTCCTCGCGGGTAGAGTTGCCGTAACTTACCCCACATGTGGCAGTCCCGGCCCCCTTGCCCATCAATATGTCATACGGCATGTCACCCACGACCAGTGTCTGTGCGGCACTATACCCCATGTCCTTGAGGGTCTTGAGCACCGGTGCCGGATCCGGCTTTGGCCTTTCGACATCCTCGGCACCAAGAACATAAGTCAGATACCCGCCAAGTTTCATATCCCGGACAAAACCGTCAAGCGACAGATGCGAACGAGAAGAGGCTACAGTCATCGTGTATCCCCTGTCTTTCAGATTCTTAAGGGTACTGATGACATTAGGGAACGGCTGCGGCACGAGCTCTTTCTTGTTGATCTCGAAGAGTTCGCGGTAACACTCCGTACATTTTGCCGCTTCCTCCGCACCGAGTTGCGGCTGAAGACGGCGGAATGCATCATTGAGCGTCAGCCCTATCGTGGCGGCGCACTCTTCTTCAGTCCTGACAGGCAGACCTTGCGCCTCCATTGTCATCTGGAGAGTTTTGACGATATTGCGGCGAGTATCGCCTATTGTTCCGTCGAAATCAAAGATTATCAACTTAATGTCCATAAGTTTACACTACTTCTGAAAACCGCTGCAAAATTAGATATATTTTCGACCAGACCAAACTTTAAAATCAATATATTCGCATTCATATTCATCGGCAATCCGCATAGGCGGGTCATTTTGAACAAAGAAGAATGAAAGAAACGCATAATAAGAATATAATCAAGACAAGACGCTACGAATCTCCATGCGGCACTTTGATATTGGGCTCATTCAATGACAAACTGTGTCTGTGCGACTGGCAAGTGGAGAAGCATCGTGATCATGTGGACCGGAGGCTGAAACATGAGTTGCAGGCTGAATTTGAAGACGGAACATCAGAAGTGATCGAAAAAACAGTTGCGCAGCTTGACGAGTTCTTCGCCGGGAAGCGCAAGGTTTTCAGCATTCCTCTGCTGTTTGTAGGATCCGGGTTTCAGAAAGCAGTATGGAACGGACTCATGAAAATCCCTTATGGCAAGACGATTTCATACGGGGAGCTGGCGCGGAGTATCGGTATTCCGAAAGCCGTCCGTGCCGTTGCCAATGCCAATGGCGCCAACGCCATTTCGATTTTCGCCCCTTGTCACAGGGTGATCGACAGTGACGGGTCGCTTACGGGTTATGGCGGCGGACTTGCGGCAAAGAAAATGCTGCTGGAGCTGGAAGCTGAATCAGAGAATCTGTAATGACAATCCTCTATAACCTGAGGCCCCCAGAATGGCCCGAGACAGTGGTTTTCCGTCTAGGTTATAGTGTTTTCAAAGAAATTTGCTCTATCCTGAAAAGGACGCGGGTACGGGATGCCGGACATGCGCGTAGGCACGGCTCAGGGTGCCGGGTCTGGAGCACTGGAAGCTACCGCCCTCGCTTGGCGCGGGCGCGGCGGGTAAGTTCCGCCTGGAAAGCACGGGCGTTGGCGTTGTGCTCCGAGAGTGTACGGGCGAAGATGTGCTTTCCGGAGAAGTCCGGGTTGGCGCAGAAATAGAAATTGCCCTTGCCGCGTTCCCCGCCGTAATCGGGATTCAGCACAGCCTCCAACGCGGCCGGGGACGGCACGCATATAGGCCCCGGCGGAAGACCGGTGTGGCGGTAGGTGTTGTACGGAGAGTCCACCTCGAGATGTTTGTGCAGAATGCGCTGCGGCTTGTAGTCGAAACAGAAAGCCACGGTCGGATCCGCCTGGAGCGGCATCCCTACAGCAAGGCGGTTGAGATACACCCCGGCTATGAGTGGCATCTCCGGCTCGTAGTTGGACTCCGCCTTGACAATGGACGCAAGTATGGACACCTCCTCACGCGAAAGTCCCAAAGACGAGGCCTTGGCATCGTTCTGAGAAGTCCAGAAAGCGTCCCAAGCCTCCTTCATCCTGCGCATGATATCCTCGGGACTGGCCGTCCACCATATCTCGTAAGTCGCCGGCATCAGCAGAGAAAAAGCATTTCGGGAGTTGAAACCGAACTCACCAAGGAGCCGGTCATCACACAAGGCCTCATACACAGATGCGGAATCCACCAACATCTGGCTTGAAATCTTCGCAGCGATATTCTGCTTGATGCGGAGATTGCCGGCAAGGGTCAGCTTCACAGGAGTCTGCCAGCCGTTGTTGAACATTCGCGCTACATAGACGCTCGCGTCACCGGAACTCACCGTATAATGGCCCGGCTTGAGGTTGGCAGCGACTTTTTTGTTCTTGAAACTTCTCTCCAGACTCCTGCGGTCCTTGACCACGGCGGAAGTGCACACCCTCTCAAGGACAGTCTCAGCCGAGTCCCCGGGACGGACGTAGATCTCGGCCGTCTTCCAGAAATTGGAGACCCTGTTGTCACGGTACCAAGTCCAGCCGAAGCCCAGCGCGAGGAAAAGCGCCGCAAAGCCAAATACAAGCAGACAAACCTTTTTCATCAGCGTTTCCTCAAAATTATCGTGTCCCCTTCCTCAAGGGTCTTGCCGATAAGGACAGGATTCATTTTCTGAAGGGCAGCGAGCCTGATACCGAAGCGCTGCGATATCTCCCACAGTGTCTCCCCGTCAGCGCCTGCCACATAGCGGTCCACACCTTTTTGTGCCTGAGCCTTCTTGCGCGAGAGATAGACTTTTGTCCCTGGAGCAAGAGCAGCATCAGCCGACAGGTCGTTAAAACGCAATATCTCCCTCAGGAACAGCCCGTTGGAAGAAGCTATAGAAGCCCAACTCTCCCCCTCAGTAGCATAGACGAACGGAACCCCGTTCTGCTCGTATACCTTGCGTCCGAGCGTAAAACGTACATGTTCCCTATACTTACGGTCTATCGTCTGGGCGGTGACCTGCACCGGAGCCTCAGCTTCAAGCGGAGGTTCCGGATTCACTTTTATCCCCTTGTCATATTCGTAGAGCCGATAGTCCTCTATGATGGAGATAAGTTTCTGTGCATACGAGGGGTCTGTGGCATAGCCGGCTTTCTTAAGACCGCGAGCCCAACCTTTATAGTCGGTACTCTTGAGTTCGAACAGTTCCTTATACCTGTCCTTGCCCCTCAGGAAATCCGAATGGTCCCTGAAAGAAGACTCCGCATTCGGGTACATGCGGAAGCACTCATGCGGAGCGTTGTCATCCCACTTCATCTTCTTGCCTGTCCAGTCGTTGTGGCATTTGATGCCGAAGTGGTTGTTGCCTTTTACCGCAAGGGCGGACAAACCGGCATTGGACTCCAGCATCCCCTGTGCAAGAGTGATGCTGGCCGGCACACCGGTACGCTCCATCTCACTCACCGCGAGCGGGGCATATTTCTCAATATACGCCAGACGCGGGTTCTTCTCAGCCCCGAGGGCAAGGATCGCCGCCAGGACTATAAGGACAAATCGTTTCATAAGCCGCTAAGGTACTAAATTTCGACCTCATCTCCATCCTTGGCCACGATGGTATGCGGAAAAACGGCATCACATTCAGCCTTGAAGGCATCGAAATCCACTATACGCGAGGAAAAATGCCCCACAATGAGCCTCCCCGCCTCCGCTTCAAGTGCACAGCGGGCCGCCTGGCACGTCGTGGAATGGTAGTATTTCTCCGCCTTGTCGGACATCGATTCCACGTACGTCGCCTCGTGGTATAGGCAATCCACCCCGTGGACCCAGCCGGGAAGCTCCGGGAATGGAGCAGTATCCGAACAGTAGGCGTAAGACTTCGGAACAACAGAGCTGTCCCCCTCAGCCGCCAGGGCCCTTTTTGGAGTCAGGATTTCATCAAAACGGTATCCGTAGCACTCGATCTTGTGGTTGAGCGGGAATGCGCTCACCCTCACCGCCTTGGATTCATGGACAACCTGAGGCTCGCGGCACTTTACAGCAGTGAAGACTATCTTGAACGCCCCGTCGGTACCGAAAAAGGATTCATAGAACTTGACGATGGACCCGAGGGCCTGCGGGCCGTAGATGTACAGATCACCCGTCCTGCCATACATGGCCATGGACCGCAGCAGACCGAAAAGCCCGAATACATGGTCACCGTGGATATGCGATATGAATATGGCCTCCACCTTGATGAAGGAGAGGTGCATCTTCCTCATCTGGCGCTGCGCCCCTTCGCCGCAATCTATGAGAAACAAGCGCCCGTGCACTGACAATGCCTGGGCGCTTGGATTCCTATCAGAAATGGGCATAGCCGAAGCTGTGCCCATTATCTTGAGTGTAAAGTTCATATCGGGGATTACTCGCCCTTGGAGAACTTCTCCTTGAGAGCGGCAAGAGCGTCGATGTCGCCGAGAGTTGCCTTCTCGACATTGGCGTTGACCCTCTTGACTGCCTTCTTGGTATTCTCTGCCTCAGCTGCAGCGGCCTTCTCTTTGACCTCTGCGTAGGTGCGCAGGTGGGAAAGAAGGATGCGGCGGGTAGAGCGGCGAAGTTCGATGACCTTGAAAGGAAGAGTCTCTCCGACTGCAGGCTGCTTGCCGTCCTCTTTGACGAGCTCACGGCTGAATGCGAAACCTTCAGCGTTGTCTCCGATGGTGATGTTGGCGCCCTTGTCGGTCAGGGATGCCACGGTACCCTCAACAGTTGAACCTACCGGATACTTGGCCTCGATTTCATCCCAAGGGTTAGGGG
>CAKUYG010000041.1 GCA_934702165.1 uncultured Bacteroidales bacterium
GGCTTGAAGCGAGAAATGCCAATATGGAGGGAAAGAATGCCGTAACTATCAGGGACATGATAAGGGCGAGTTTACGAATGAGACCGAGCAGAATCATAGTGGGTGAGGTGAGAGGAGGGGAAGCTCTCGATATGCTTCAGGCTATGGGTACCGGTCATGACGGATCGCTTTCGACAGGACACGCGAATGGCACAAGAGAGCTTATGCTGAGACTTGAGACAATGGTTCTTCAGGGAGCCGAAGGTCTTCCTCTCGAGGCTATAAAACAGCAGATTGCATCAGCTGTAGATATTATAATTCATCTTTCATCAGTCTTTGTGCCGCCTCGATGCAACGGCTGTTACCACTGCCCATCAGATCTGCATACACAAGGATTCTCGGAGCGATGCCATCCCCGCTTATGCCGTTCCAAAATTTCTGATACACCTTTATCGGTCCATTCTTTTGAAGTTTTACTTTTCTTGTCATCAGCAATTTGACGGTAGGCTCATCAGTGTAAATGTCGAATGTCTCAGGAACGAGGTAGTGGTCCAGGAGGAACGCTGCTCCTTCACCTCCCCAATACATTCCCTCCGGAAGTTTTATTTGATCCCAATGCTTTCTTGTATAACCGTCGATGAAATCCATTTCCTTGACAAGGAGTTTGGGTTTCATCGTCTGGTTATAATGCATCTGCCAAGACTCGAGAAGTTGTTTCTTGTCTTTCAGAATGCGACCCTTGTCCGTCACGAATGCAAACCGACTTCCATATAGTTCCTCAATGACATTTTTTATCGCGCCCAAAGAGGCTCCTGTTGCCTTGCTGATGACACGATAAGGCTTACCGATATTTGCGTCATTGAGAAGGAAATAGAATATGACTTTCAATCCAGTCTCCTTGAAGGCCCTTCCCAGGCTTTCTTTTGGTTGAATGCTTTTCTGCCCGCTGATATGGACAAACAATGGGGAAACTGTAATATTGCAGTTCCCGTTACTCTCAATGACATTGATCCCTTCCGTAGAGAACTGACTGAAAACCTCGGGCACGAAATGATTGGCTACAAGAAGCAAGGGTTTCCGCGTTTGAGTTTCCACTACTCTCATCTGTTGGACTACAAGGTTATAATTTGCCTTTGTCACCTGATTTTTTATCACGCAGGCGAAACTTATGCCATTGATGCTCATATCATAATCATACGTCTCATCAACGACCTGGCAATCTATATGCTCCAGACCTGTCAGTCGCTCAAGATTGTGCACGGCATCATTGATTATTTCTGTCTTATTTGTCATCTTGTTCACATCTTGTGTTGTGTTCATAAATTATGAACGCCGTAAAATTAGAGAACATATCTGAATTTACCAAATAGTAGCATGGACAATATAGCAGATAATAGATGCCCTCAAAGTCTGTCTGGCTTTGAGGGCATCCTCGATTGCGTGTTGTGATGAATTCCTTTACTGCAGGAGATTTTCTTTGAATTCTATCTCGACGATGCGGAGTTCGTTGCTCTTCTTCTCGGCGCCCTTGGCCTTGAAGAGGTCGAGTTCTCCCGCGGCCGGGGCCACGACTTCGACTATGCCGCCGAAGGCGTCCTCATCCTGTGCTGAACCTTTGAGCTTGACCGTGATCTCGCGTGTCATGACCGGTTTGACCGGCAGGTGCACATAACCCAGTGAGCGCGGTGTCTCGCCTTCCCAGATGAGTTCATCTCCGGCGTAGATCTCGATAGGGTAGCTGCGCATGCGCCAGCCGGTGAACTTGACGCAGACTTCATCTATCTGGGCCATCCTGCCGAGCTGGTAGGTGATCCAGGCGGTGGAGAGCCTGCCGTCGTTGGTCCATTCGCTGAGCTCGTTGTCATCGAAGGATGCTCCGACCTTGTCGGAATTGGCTCCTGCGGTGGCGGAGACGATCTCCACATCGACACAGCGGTCGTAGTACGAAGGCGTCTGCGGGGTCTCACCTCTGTCAAGACGGCCTTTGAGATGGTCTCCAGGGATATATGTGCTGAGACCTCCTGTGACTTCAAAAGGAATGGTTTCAAGTGAGATTTCGGCTCCCTTGAGGCCTTCCGCAGATGCTTTCAGTGTCACCTTTCCCGGGGTGGTGGTGGATCGGATGATGGCGCGGTTGACACCGCACTCCACGGGGAAGTCCTTGGCGAGGATATAGTTGTCCGGGCCCTGGGCCATGCCGCCTCTCCACTCTGCCGGACCTTCGAGGTCGTAGTGGATCATGTCGTTGGCGAGCGGGCATCTGCGTCCCTGCGCATCGACGACCTCTATCTGCACAAGAGCGACATCGGCTCCATCGGCTTTCCAGCCTGAAGGATTCTCGATCTTGGAGAGTTTGATCGCTGCCGGCTGCCCTGCCGTCTGGATGGCATAGCGTGCGACTTCCTTGCCGCCGTTGTAGCCGACGGCCTCGATCTTGCCCGGCTCGAATGATACGCCCTCGGCAGTGAAGAGGAACTCGTAGTCGCGCTTCAGGCCGGAGATCTCCTTACCGTTGAGGAAAAGCTTCACAGATTCAGTGTTGGAAACCACGTAGACCGGTTTCACGGTGCCCTTGTCGTAGTTCCAGTGGCCGACGATGTAGATGTGCGGGGTCTCGACATCCACCCAGCCGTCCCACATCACCTGGTGGGCGAAGAATCCGTCTTTAGGGATGCGCAGCGCGTCTGTGACACCGCTGCGGCGATAGTTCTCCACGCCGCGGAAGTGGGTGTTTGAGTCGGAGAATATGATCTTGACCCCGCCGGAGCTGATTCTCTGCCCGGAGCCGGCCCTCTCTCTCCAGTAGTCATACCAGCGGCGCACGAGCTCCACTGTGAACTGGTCCTGATTGTGATTGTACGGGGAGGCATCTCCTGCCACCATCTTGTTGGCCATGGCGGAGTGGAAGCCTTTGTTGCCCTCGCCCTCCTTGTGGAAAGGATATGAGTAATCGTCCCAGTATTTGCGCAGACCCTCGTCGCGGCAGTATTCCATGGCCCAGAAAGGTGAGTGCGCGCTCTTGTTGATGTAGAGCATCTCGCCGCCGTATTCGGACTCACGGATGTCGAGCATCTCGCGGCTGCCTATGGCCCTGCCTCCGTAGAAGTCGTATTTGTCGCGGATCTCCCTCATCTCGAGCATGTGCTCGCGGGAGATGGATTCGTTGCCGCACTCATAGAAGATGATGGACGGGTTGTTGCGGTTGTAGATGATGGCGTCGCGCATAAGTTCCTTGCGCTGGTTCCACTGCTGGCCCTGCACGTCGCGCTCGGCATCACCAGCCGGCATCGCCTGGATGAGTCCCACGCGGTCGCATGACTCGACATCCTGCTTCCACGGGGTGACGTGCATCCAGCGGACGAGGTTGGCATTGTCCTCGACCATGAGGGCGTTGGAGTAGTCGCTCAGCCATGCCGGGACGGACATTCCGAGAGCCGGCCATTCGTTTGAGGTACGCTGGGCGTATCCCTTCATCTGGAGTACGCGGTCGTTGAGCCATACCTTGCCTTCGGCGAAACGTGTCTTTCGGAAACCGGTGCGGGTGCAGACTTCATCGACCACCTTGCCGTCCACTTCGAGGGCTGTGCGGACATCGTAGAGGTAGCCGTAGCCCCAACTCCAGAAGTGCAGTCCTTCGGCAGGAGCGGATGCCTTGAGGGTTATCGTCTGGCCGGCCTCTATGGCCTGTGGTGCAGAGGCGAAACTGGTGACGGGCTTGCCTTCAGGGTCGGTGACGCTGACCTTGTAGACGGCTGTCTGCGCCTTGCCGGTCTCGTTGCGCACTTCTGACTCTGCGTTGATGACTGCGGTGCGGGACTTGACGCGGATATCGGAGGCGTAGATGTAGACTCCCGTGGTCTGGAGGTTGGAATAGAGCGGGAGTGTCTGGTAGAGCTTGTCCGTGACGTGCAGCCAGACGTTCTTCGGGAGGCCGCCGTAGTTGGCGTTGAAGTTGCGGTTGCTCCACTGGTATTTCACTCCCGTGGTCCTCTCGGCGAAGTCCCAGTTGTTGTCCACGCGTACTGCTATGACATTGCTGCCGGACTTGAGATACGGGGTGATGTCGAAGCCGAAGGCCATGACACCGTTCTCATGCTTGCCGACCAGCTTGCCGTTGACGTAGAAATCGACTCCCTGGCGTGCGCCCTCGAACTCGATGAAGACCTTCTTGCCGCGGGCGGATTTCGGCATGGTGAAGTGCTTGCGGTACCACACCACGGTGTCGGTGAGGTCCTTGATGTTGACCTTGAACGCCTCATCCTCGTTGAAGGCGTGCGGCAGGGTGACCTTCTGCCAGCCGGAGTCTTTGAACGAGCGGCTTTCCGCAGACGGGATGTCTCCGACCTTGAGGAGCCATCCTGAGTTGAAGTTGTACTTCTCGCGTCCCGTGGAGAGCACTGCTGTGAGGAGCAGTGCCGCTGACAGGAACAGTGATCTGATGTTCATATAATTGATGGATTGGTTTGTGTCATTGGCGATGCAAATATACAAAAAAAGGACGGCTGTCCGGCCGTCCTTAAAACAATGCATGTGTCTGCCCTACAGCGGCAGCACTTCGAGGCTGTAGATCACATCAAGGCTCCATGTGGCGGCGCCGTTGGTGTTCGGATGGTAAGGCCTGTCGATGCCTCGCAGCAGTTCATCCCATGTCTTGCGGGCGAAGTCCGCATCGTGGTCCTTCCATGCGGCGTAGGCGTTGAGCCTTCCGACACGGAAGCCTGCCATGGTGTGGTAGCGCCTTGCGTGGTCAAGCCAAGCGGCGTTGAACTCCGGCACGTTGATCATGTCCTGCATCTCGGTCATGATCTCGAATCCTCCCATAATGGTCATAAGGTGGTTGGTACCGATGGAGGCAGGATCTCCCTCCCAGCTGAGCACTCCCGTGGCCGGGTCGAATCCGAGCACCTTCACCTTGCCGGTGAGAAGTCCGTTAGGGAGCGCGGCGATGCTCTTCATGCCTGCGATGATCATGTCATAGTAGTGCTTCTCCCCGGTCCTTTCCCAACGTGTCATCCAGTTGCCGGCGTATCCGAGCCAGTCAGGTCCGATGCGCAGGCGTGCCGGTGCAGTGCAAGGGGTCTCGCTGCGTGGAGCAGCTAAGCGCATAGGGTCGATCTTGTAGAGGAGCTGCTCTGAATCCTTGGACTCGTCCATCAGGTCTCCGGAACGTTCGTCTGTGGTGAGATAGTAGAGGAAACGGTTCCATGCGGCCTGGCCGATGCGGGCCTCCTTGGCACCGCAGCCCCAGTGTGACACATTGTGGCGGCTGCCAAGTCCGGCATAAGGCCCGATGTGGTAGACGTCAACCTCTGTAGTGTGGCGGCTCATCGCCACGGCCATATCCCAGATGTCCTCACGGCCGCTGCGCAGGAACATGTACCAGAGCCACATGTTGGAGGCGAGCTCGGTGTTGTCCCAGGCGAATCCTCCGATGTCGTAGTTCCATACTCCGCGGACATCGTCCATGGAGTGCATGAAGTCTCCGAAGTTCCAGAAACCGTACCATTTGAATTCTTCTACATTCTTCTGGTATACGCTGATGATTTCGTCGAGCCTGTTCTCCACGGCAACCCTCTTGTCGTTGCTCCTGTCAGGGAGGGACCAGATGCCGAACGCGCGGCTGTCGTGCAGATACTGAGGCGTAGGCAGCATCTGGCTGTCTTCTTCGAGGAGTTCCGCCGTGGCGAGGATGCCTTCACGTCCAGGGAAAGCGGCTTGCGGCACGAGCACGAGAGTGTTGGTCTTGGCTATGCCGTAAGGGGTGCTCATTCCTTCCTGAACATCCTCATAGCTGGCTTCGAGGTCGTGGGCTACGGTGTCGTAGTGGCGCAGATCCATCGGCTCGGACTCAGGACTCCAGAGCCATACGTTTATCGTGGCCTCATCGCTGCGCGCATCGGTGATCTCGATGGTGGAAGGGTAGAGCTGCCAGAAATATTTGAGGGACACTCCGAGTCCTCCGGTGACATCACCGGCGAATGCGTAGCCTGCCGCTCTCTCTCCGGTGAGGGTGCCTATCCATGGACGGTCCTCCTGGGTCTTCTTGCGGATTGACCATGAGTTGTCTGTGAGCTGGCTCAGGCGGAACGAATCCCAGCAAGCCCAGTTCTTGATGAGGAACTGTCCCTTCTGGTCGAAGTAATCAGGCTCCGGTACACGGATGCCCTTCTCCTGGTCTTCCTGGTAGTCTTTCTGCTTGCGAGGCCCGCCCTGAGGAGCTGCCGCCGGACGCTGCTGTGCTCCCTGCGGTCTAGGATCAGTGAGCACGCGCCTGCCGTGAAGCGGCTGCACGGATTCTGTCCAGACTTTGCCCTTGTCGGTGGCGAATGCTATATGGCGGTTGTAGGCCTGCTCACGCATCGGAACCCTGAAACGGAGGCCGAGAGAACTGATGAAGTCTTTGTCCTGGTCTCCGTCGAAGATGAAACTGTGCACGAGGCGTATCTGGTCTGAATCCTTGAAGAAGTACATCCTGACCACGAAAGGCAGCCATTCGCGGCCGCTCTCCTCGCTATAGTGTACGCCCTCGATCTTGAGGGTGCCGCGAACGGCCCCGTTCTGCTCAAGGGTGATCTTGCTGATCTTGCTCGTGTAGCTGCGGCCGCCTTCTGTGGCGACAAGGTCGGCTGCTCCGCCCACCTTGGTGTCTCCCACCCAGAGCGCATCGATGATGTTGCTTCCGCTCTTGGGGATGAATGCCTTGACCTTGCCGGTATTCACGATGAAGCTGCCGGCATCTTCCGTTATCAGCCTGTTTTCAGCGGTCTCCGCTTTCTTGACTTTGACGAGCTTGGCATCGGAAGTGCCTCCAGGGACAACTGCCGCTACGCCGAGCCATTTGATGGAGCCGTCAGGCCATTTGGCCAGGGTCCACTGGTCGCTGGTGATGGCGCTTCCGTCGGCTGATTGGAGCTGGAGTGCCGTCTTGGCTGTCACCTCCCCCTGTTTGAACGGCACGCCGAAACTGACGGCGCGGTCAAGTTTCGGGGTGTTGCCTATCCAGTGGAGTGGTGCCTCGCTGAAAGGAGGCTCCACGACCTTGGTGTAGCTGAAGTTTTTGATGGCGGTGCGGGAAAGCGTGGTGCGGAAACCGAACCAGCCTTCCGTGTACGGGTCGGCATCGTTGTAGTCAAACAGGAGTTTGCCGTCGATCCAGTATTGCACCCTGCCTTTGACGCTCACGAGCTTGATATGGTACCAGTGGTTGCCTTCGAGCAGGTGGTCGGAGTCGGTGTATTCATTGATGATGGCGGGATCCGGCTCGCCTGTGTAGCGGCGGAAGCGGGTGGTGCTGTTGTAGTTGCCGCCGAAGCCTACGTAGTAGAGCTTCATCTGGGCGCAGTTGGCGAACACCCCGCCGCGCTCATTGCTGCGCTTGAATACGTCCTTGGCCTTAGGGTCGGTGGCCATCCAGAAGCAGTTGAGGTCACTGAGGCGGTCTCCCTCCTTCTCGTTGTAGACGATGGCGTCATATTCGATGACGACATCCCCTTTCATCTTCTCCTTGTACCAGAGGGTCAGTCCCTTCGGGGCTACAATTTCGCAGGCCCCGTCTTTGAAGCTTACCTTGTAGTCAGGAGATTCTGATTCGACTTTCCAGAACTTCGGGAACTGCTTCTCGTTGAGCCCTGAAACATCCTTTGCCGACACGGCCAGAGGCAGTGCCAGCAGCAAAAGTGTCAATAATCGTTTTCTCATTTGATTGATGGTATTGTGGTATTTGTAAAATATTACAAATTTATCCTTTTTCCTCGGGATATGCAAAAAGACGGAGACCGCCGGCATCGGCAGCCTCCGTCTGTTGAAGGAGAATATGTACTAATATCCCGGGTTCTGCATGGCAGCCTTTTCGTCTGCGGTGAGAGGCTTGCCGTCCTTGGTGATGAGGTCGAGGAAGTTCTGCGGAACTGGACGGAGGTAGTGCTTGGCCTTGTTGAAGTTGCCTCCGTACGCGGAGACGTACTGTGTCCCGTTGTAGTTTGAAGTGTGTCCTAGCACATCTTCAGGGGTCGTGCTCCACGCCTGGTCGTTGAAGCAGAGCCTGTCCTCGAGTGTCCTGGTGCGTGCCAGATCGGCCCAGCGGTGGAACTCGCCGTACATCTCGCGTGATTTTTCGTTGAGCAGGAAGCACATGGCGCGGGTGAATTCATCGGAGCTGTATTTCGGGTTCTGCTTGGCGAGCTCTCCCATGATGTACAGGTCTTCCTTAGGATATGATGAGGATGTCACCTCCTGCAGCACGGATGCGTTGGCGTTGACTGACTGCCGGTAAGCCTCGTCCTTGTCCCAGCCGCCCACGGAGTAGAAATAAGAGTTGCGCGGGTAGAAGACGCTCTTGTTGGTGTACTTGGTGATGACCGTGCGGTACTTGCTGTCTGCGAAAGCTTCGCCGCCGTCGTGGTACTCATCTCTCTGCTCCCCGGCGCGGAACTGGGCACGGTCGCGCAGAGGTTTCATTACTGCAAGGCCCTCGTTGGTCTTGCCCTGACGGATGAGTGCCTCAGCCTTGAAGAAGATGTCTTCCGCCGAGCGGGCGAGAACTGCATTCCGGTAGCCGCGTTCGCGGTTGTATGCGTCCACCGCTCCGTCGAGGTACTTGCTCAGAGGTGCGAACACGCCATTCTTGTTCGGTGTGAAACTGGTCCCGACCGCATTCCCGCCATCGTCATATACGAGGAGGGACTTGACGATAGGGATGTATTTTCCGGTGGCGTAGTCAATAATGGTGAAGGATGGTTTGACCGGGGCGTTTTCGTCCACAGAAATGTCATTCTTCCCGTACTTCTGGCCGTATTCCGGGCGGTTGAGCACATACATGCCTCCGAGGTACTTGCTGAAATTGTCGTCAAGGTACTTTCCTACGACAGCGGTGCTGCCGTCTCCGAGGGTGACGGTGTATTTCGCCGGGTCGGTCATGGCAGTCGCCTTGTTGACGGCGTAGGTCGTCTTGAATGATTTCCAGAAGCGGGAGTCGTTCTCCAGATCATACAAGTAGTAGGCATAACGCGGAGTGGTCTTCATCCTCTGGTATGAGCGGCCGCCGGCAACGTCCCTCTCCATGTACATGAATGTGTTTTGGTAAGGGGCCACGAACCAGGCGAGGGTCATATTTCCTCCGTAGTAACCGCGTATTGAAGAGTCTTCCGTGAGGGATACGGCAAGCACGACCTCGGAGTTGGTCTCCGTGATGGAGCTGTCATATCCTGTGAAGTTGGCGAAAAGGTCCTCGTACCTGGCGGTGAGCGGGCGTGCGGCGAGCACTATGTCGGCATACTTGATGCATTCGCTCAGGTCTTTCTCCACATATTTGGAGTTCCAGTCCGAGTTCGCTTCGGATGCTCTCCAAAGGTGGGCTTTTGCGAGGTAGTGGGCTGCTGCGTATTTTGTCAGCTTGTCCGTCTTGGACGGGGTGGCCGGCAGGAGCTCGTACGCTTTCTCAAGGTCGTTGATTATGAGTTCGTAGATGCTTTCCTTGCTGTCGCGTCCGTACTCGCGCTCCGGTTCGGTGGTCACGGTTGTGACTAGAGGCAGTTCACCGTACTGCATGACGAGCGTGAGGTAGTCGAAGCCCCGGATGAAATATGCAGTACCCAGAGCTTCGGGATAGAGAGGAGAGTCGCCCATTACGCGGTCGGCGTTGCTTATGATGTCGTTGGCGCGTCCGATCCACGGGTACATGCTGTCCCACAGCCAGCTCATCTTCACGGTGTTGGCTGAACCCTCCGGTTTGGAAGAGAGTCGTGAGTCGTAGGTATTGTAGGCTTCGCTCGCACCGTCGCCTCCGACCATGAATTCGTCAGTGCCGGCATTGGTGAACGGCCAGTAACCTTCTGCATAGAAAAGGGTCCTGAGCTGAATATAAAGGCTTTCCGCCATGGATGCGAGACCTTCCGGTGTCTCGAGATAGTCTGATGAGATAGTGTCTCTCTTGACCTCGTCCAGAAAAGCGTCTCCGCATGAGGTCGTAAGAGCAAGCGTTCCCGCAAGAAGTGCGCAGCTTATTGCTTTGTATGTGTGTTTCATTTCTGTGTCAATAAATTAGAATCCTACATTGATGCCGAAGACAAGGCCTTTGGTGCTGAATGCGCTGTTCAAATCGCTGTCCATCCAGAATGCCGTGTCATATACGGAGAACGGGTTCTTGAGCTGGGCGCTGATCTTGAGGCTCTTGAGCCCGGCGGCTTTGACGATCTTTTCCGGCACGAAATATCCGAGGGAGATCTGGCGCACCTTCAGGAATCCGTTGTGCTTCTGCTGGATGAGATAGCCTGAATAGGTGTCGTCGGAGGACTCTACGGCCCAGAACGGACGCTGGTAGGTGGAGTTTTTGTTGTTTTCAGTGTAATAGTTGATTACGCGGGACGGAGCCGATGTCGTCTGCCCGTTGCCGGTCTGGAGGAAGTATCCCATGCTTCCGAACATGAATATGTCAAGCTGGAGGTTCTTCCACCGTAGGGTGTTGTTGAATCCGACATTCCACTTCGGACGGGTGTTGCCGAGGACGATACGGTCATTGTTGGCGTCAATCTTATAGTCGCCGTTCTGGTCCTTGATCCTGGTCTTGCCAGGAGCGAAGTTCATGCCGTTCTCGTTGAATTTCGCGATTTCCGCAAGATCCTCAGGTGAGTCTCCCCAAATACCGAGGCTTTCATATCCGTAGGAGACGCCTATAGGCTGCCCTATGAATAAATTATCATCGACCATGTCCTCCTTGCCGTTCTGGAGCTCTATTATCTTGCTGGTGTTGAAGTCAAGGTTGAGGCTTGATTTCCAGGAGAAATCGCGTGTGGAGATGTTGGTGGTGTTGACAGTGAAGTCGAAGCCGTGGTTCTCGGTCTTGCCCACGTTGGCGTTGGTGCTGGTCTTTCCCGATGCGGATGGCAGTGTCACAGGGAAGATTAGACCGTTGGTGTAGTTCTGATAAAGGTCGAGAACTCCAGATATGCGCCCACGGAGAACGGAGAAGTCGACGCCTATATTATACTGGTCGGTGGTCTCCCAAGTTATGGACTGGTTCGCGAAGCTGTTAGGGGTGTAATAAACCGTGGAACCTTCAGTGCCGAACGAGAGTACGGCTGAAGAAAGGTTGTCTTTGGTGGAGTAGAGATCTACAGAATAGTTGCCGGTCTTGCCCCAACCTGCACGCAGCTTGAGTTCACTGATCCAGTTGATGTCCTTAAGGAAGTTTTCCTGGTCCAGCCTCCATCCCAGGGCCACAGAAGGGAAGCCCTGCCATTTGCGCCCGCTGCCGAGCTGGGAGGCGCCGTCGTAGCGGTACGAGAGGGTGAGCAGGTAGCGGTCGTTGTAGCTGTAGCTGCCGCGCACCATGTAGGAGGCGAGCTGGCTTTCTTCGAGGGAGTTGAATGACGGCTCGCCGTCGCGTGTGTAGCTGCTCCCGGTGAGGCCCCACCATTTCTGGGTCATTGCCATGCCCACTTTGCCGAGGGCGATGCCGTAGCCCTGCATGGAATAGAGCTGGGTGTTCATGTTGTACATAGCCTCCTGCAGGAAGGTCATGTTGATGGAGTGCTTGCCGAAGTTCCGGTTGTAGTAGAGCATGTTGTCAAGTGTCCAGGAGAATCTCTTCCTGGCATTGGAGGTGACGAGATCGAGGCCTTTCTGGAGGCGGTTGGCACTGTCTTCGGACATGTACTTGTAGCCTTGGCGGAACTTGATCTGCGGGCCGAACTGGCTCTTGAATGTCAGGCCTTTGAGCGGCTCCCACATCTTGCCGAAGTCGAGGCTCGCATAGAAACTTGCCGAGGCGTCATAGCTGAGGTAGGAGATAGCCACCTTGCCTTCCTCGTCGACGACGGTAGGGTTCTGGTCGTTGCCGTCAGGGTAAAGCACGCGGTTGCCGTCGGAGTCGTAAGGCACTCCGTAAGGGAAGAGTGTGAGCGCTCTTGCGTGCAGGGATTTTGGAAGGGAGTTGGATGCTCCTCCGGAGTTGTCCACCCCGTATTCCTGGTCTGAATGGGTGAGGTTGATGGCGCCTCCGAGTGAGAACCACTTTATAGGGGTAATGTCAACGCTGGTGCGGAAGGTGTAGCGCTTATACTCCTGTCCGCGGGTCGTTCCTTTGTTGTCCAGGTAGCCCAGGGACACGTAGGACTTCATCTTGTCGGTGCCGCCACTGGCGCTGAGGGAGTGCTCCTGGGTGATGCCGATGCGGTCGGTGTATTTGGTCCAGTCGGTGGTAGTCACCTTGGAAGGATCCCATGTGGTGGAACGTTTGCCGCTGTTGTATTCCTGGAGGGTGAGTCCCCATCCCTGGAGGATGTTGGCCCAGGCTGTCTCGGAGAATCCCTTGACAGGCAGGAGTGCCCTGTCGACGTCGATGTTAGGCTGGTCTCCCGGGATGTCGGTGAGCCCGGCATAATAGTATGCCCAGCGGCGCCATTCCATGGTCTCGCCGGAGTCCATCATGGGAACTTTGTCGTAAATCTTTTCGGCTGTGAACGTGCCGCTGTAGTTGAGGGAGAAACGGCCGCTCTTGCCGCGGTTGGTGGATACGAGCACGACACCGTTGCCTCCCATCGCGCCATAGACTGCGGTGGCCGAAGCGTCTTTGAGGATTTCTATTGATTCGATGTCCTGCGGGTTCAGCATTTCGAGCCCGACGCTGTGTGCAACGACTCCGTCAATCACTATGAGCGGGGCGTTCTTGCTGTTGAGGTCGCTTCCGATGGTGTTGACGCCGCGGATGGTGATGTTTCCGACTTCGCCCGGACGGTCCCCGTTGGTGATGTATACGCCAGCCGCCTTGCCCTGAAGGGCTTCAACCACGTTGTTTGACGGTGTTTGTGTCAGGGCTTCCGAGTCAACTGACACCATGGCTCCGGTGACGTCTGTCTTCTTCATCGTGCCGTAGCCCACGACCACGGTCTCTTCGAGCATCTGGGAGTCTTCCTGAAGTGTGATGCTGAGTTTCGGGGCGGCTGCGACGTTTACGGTCACGTAGCCGATACAGGATACTTCGAGTTGTTTGCCGGTCTTGACCTTGATGGTGAAAGATCCGTCGACATCGGTCATCACCCCGTTCGTCGTCCCTTTCTCCACTACAGAGGCTCCGATTACAGGAACTCCGTTCTGATCGATGACCTTGCCTTCTGTGGTTGCGGTCTGCGCTTGTGCTGCTCCCCCGATGAGGGTCAGGCAAGTCAAGAGCGCTGCTAAGCGCCGTTGACACGAATTGATTAAGGATACCATTTTGCGGTTATTAGTGTGTTTTGGTTACTGCTCCGCAAATATGGTGGTAAAATGTAATTAAAGCAAGTAGTAGATAAAATAAATTTCTTTAATAAATTCTATTATTAAAAAAAGTAGATATCGCGCTCTCGCTCCGCTTTCTTTTTTATCACTGTTCCCGATCAGTTGCCGAAGAAGTCGATCAGGTTGTAAACATTCAGGTTGACGGCCTTCATATACTTGCCGAGGATAGGGTACATATTGTAGTAGTTGTCGTAGATGCCCTTGTTGGCTGGCTTGCCGGAATTGTCTGTTCCGTCATCGTCCTGATACTTGAAC